>NZ_JBDGBK010000013.1:0-50347 GCF_040910045.1 Enterococcus sp. RTP21361st1_A6_RTP21361_211029
GAGTAGCGAAGTGGCTAAACGCGACGGACTGTAAATCCGTTCCTTCGGGTTCAGTGGTTCGAATCCACTCTCCTCCATTTTATAGGGGCATAGTTTAAAGGTAGAACAGCGGTCTCCAAAACCGTTAGTGTGGGTTCAATTCCTGCTGCCCCTGCCATTATTATTTTAAAAAGTTTTCTTATCACGGCGGGTGTGGCGAAGTGGTTAACGCACCGGATTGTGGCTCCGGCATTCGTGGGTTCGATTCCCATCACTCGCCCTTTCATTTTTGGGGTATAGCCAAGCGGTAAGGCAACGGACTTTGACTCCGTCATGCGTTGGTTCGAATCCAGCTACCCCAGTTCGATTTACATTTTTGTAAATTGCAGAAATAGTATAATGGCGGTATAGCCAAGTGGTAAGGCAGAGGTCTGCAAAACCTTCATCACCGGTTCAAATCCGGTTACCGCCTTAGTACGATACTAATATTTGCGTTATGCCGACGTGGCGGAATTGGCAGACGCGCTGGACTCAAAATCCAGTGCCCGCGAGGGCGTGCCGGTTCGACCCCGGCCGTCGGTATTATCGGTACATCATTCGTTCGTACGATTGATGTATCGATTTTTATCCTAATATTGGTTGAAGATCAACTGGTTGGATAAAAAAAGCTGTTAAAATTTAGTAAGTACTTGAGTGATCTGCAATCATGCCGACGTGGCGGAATTGGCAGACGCGCCAGACTCAAAATCTGGTGTCCGCAAGGACGTGCCGGTTCGACCCCGGCCGTCGGTATAACAATGAAGCATCAACGTAAGGAATACGTTGATGCTTTTTTTATTTAAATGTGTGCTTTCTTAAATTTTGAAAGGATTGATCTTTATCAGCAAAAAGAAAAAGTGTTGCGAATTACTGTTTTAGAAAATTTACTAGAATGCGTATTTATTTTCACTAGCTGAGAATGAATGAAAAAAGTTGCATTAGTTACCGGTGCTGGTCAAGGTATTGGCTTTGCCATAGCTAAGCGTTTGTACAAAGATGGCTTTGACGTGGCAATGGTGGATTACAATGAAAACTCTGTAAGAGCGGCAGCGAAAGAGCTTGGTGAACATGCGATTGCTATCAAAGCAGATGTTTCGAAACGGGATGAGATTTTTTCAGCAGTTGATAAAGTAATAGATGTCTATGGTGACTTATCAGTGATTGTAAATAATGCTGGGGTAGCACCGACTACACCGATAGAGTCTATTACTCCAGAACAGTTTGAAAAAGTTTATTCCGTGAATGCCGGGGGCGTATTATGGGGAACACAAGCGGCTTCTGAAGCATTTCAAAAGTTGAATCATGGTGGAAAAATCATCAATGCTTGTTCACAGGCAGGTGTTGTGGGTAATCCTAATCTCATGTTGTACAGTAGCTCAAAGTTCGCTGTTCGTGGTATGACCCAAATCGCTGCGCGAGATTTAGCTGACTATGGTATTACTGTAAATGCTTATGCACCAGGTATTGTTAAAACACCGATGATGATGGATATTGCGCATCAAGTAGGTGCTAATGCTGGTAAAGATGATGAATGGGGGATGCAAACTTTTAGTAAAGATATCGCATTGAAACGTTTATCTGAACCCGAAGATGTTTCGGCAGTTGTTTCATTTTTAGCCAGTGATGATGCCAACTATATAACTGGACAAACAATCATTGTGGATGGCGGAATGCAGTTCCAGTAATCAATAAGTTGTTGATCTAGGATTGGGCGTTCGGATAGTCCCGCAGGTTTTCAGTTGATTGAAACTCACCAAAATAGTGGCATTTTCTTGTTCAATTGTTACTGTAAGAAAAACTAAATGATAGTAGTTATGTAATTTGCTGTTTCATGCAAATCATCGAATGAATGACCCGATTAGATAGATTCTAATCGGGTCATTCATCTGTATACGAAGGAACGATCGAAAAAGTCTGAGAATGGAGTTATCACAAAGAATAGAACAAAAGATAAAGCAATTCTTTAGCCCTTGGCAAATTTGATGATTTCAACTTCCATGGGGGCGAGGGTGAGTTCACAAACTTTTCTTTTTGATAATAATGCTGTACCTTCCGATAGAAATTGTACTTGTTGTGAATCGTTTGTATGATTAAGTAGGAATAAGAAGATATGGGTTGGTCCTTGTCGAACAGTGACAGACAACTCGCTGTTTTCTTGCAAATACCTCTCAGCAACTTTTTTTAGTTTTGCATCACTAAAAATGTCGTTCAATAAGTCGGTCAACCCTTCTTGGTCTAACTCGGTTCCTAAATAATAAGCCAGTCCTTTGCCAAACCGATGTTTAGTGATAGCTGGTGAATCTTTAAGGAAATCACTCGTGAAGGTAGCCAGTGGGGTAGCACCTTGTAAGTGGATCACTTCTTCCCACTGACGATTTTCATAAAATTTATTTTTAAAATGCACTTGTTGCTGGATTTCCGGTTTTAAAGGCTGAAATTCTTCAACTATGATCCCTAATACCTCTTTAAAAAGTCCTGGATAGCCGCCAAGATAGACTTGATCGTTTTCGTTGACGATTCCGCTGAAGAAATTTGTCAAGAATGTTCCACCATTTGCTACAAATTCTTTGACTTTATTGCCGAATTCTTCTGATGCAGAGTACAAATTATACGCAATCACAAGGGGATAGCCGTCTAGTGATTCAGATGGATGAATGAAATCAACAGCAATGTTCAACGCTCTTAGAGCGGCATATAACGCCCTCATTTGGTGAATATAGCGAATATTGGTATTCGGCTTCGCATCTAGCTCAAGGGCCCACCAATTTTCCCAATCAAATACGATAGCAATATCGGCAACAAACCGGCTGCCAACGATGTCATTCAACTGTTTTAATTCATTTCCCAGAGCAGCACATTCTCGAAAGGTGCGACTTGTGTGTGGATCACCATGAGGGACTATTGCACTATGGAATTTCTCTGCCCCTCCTTGTGATTGGCGCCATTGAAAGAACATCATGCCATCGGAGCCATGAGCAAGTGCCTCATAACTCCATAAGCGCATTTGACCGGGTTTTTTGACGCCGTTTACTTGGCGCCAGTTGACCGCACTTGGGGCTTGTTCCATGATCAAAAAAGGTTTCTTTTTTAAACTTCGCATGAGATCATTGGCTAAGAATTGGGGATAGGGCAGAGATTCAAACGGATTAGGATAGGCATTCCAGCTAACGACATCCATTTCAGAAGCCCATTTGAAGCCATCGACATATTTATGAAGACCCATCAAATTCGTCATGAATGGGATGTTTGACGAGAATGTTTGAATTGCCTTTTTCTCGATCTGATAAATTTCCAGATTCATATCAGAAATGAAGCGACGATAATCAAGCTGTTGACAAGGATTCTTAAAAGTCGGCATTTCTTCTGGTAGGAAAATCTCATCCCATTCTTGATAGGTTTGGCTCCAAAATTTTGTTGACCAAGCCGTATTCAATGCTTCAATTGTTTGGTATTTTTTTTCTAGCCAATTTTGGAAACTGGCACGACAGTTTGGGCAATAACATTCATGGATGTGACAAGTATATTCATTATTGATATGCCACATCACAACTCCCGGATGTTGGCTGTATCGTTTGGCAACAGCTTCACTGAGCCGACGGGCATATTCCCGATAAATCGGTGAAGTCGGGCAATAGTGCTGGCGAGAACCATGTACCAACCGATTGCCATGAATGGTCATCGGCATCATTTCAGGATATTTTTTGACTAACCATGCAGGGGGCGAAACTGTTCCATTGGCTAAATCGATAGCAATATTGTTTTCATAAAGGAGATCCATCAGCCAATCCAAAAAAGTGAAATCAAATGTTGATTCATTTGGTTGAATGTTTACCCAACCAAAAATATTGATGCTGACATAATTGACTCCAACTTCTCTCATTAAGCGCATGTCTTCCTTTATCGTTTCTTGTGACCACTGTTCAGGATTGTAATCTGCGCCGTAATAAATTTGTTTTTGATCAACCATCTGTTAAACTTCCTTTCTCGTAGTAAGACATATTTGTTTCAATCATAACAAAAAAAGTAAAAGCTGAAAGCGTTGGCAAAAAGGTGCATGAAATAATACAAATATCTGTAAAATGTTCAAACCGATCTCAATACACGAGAACCATATTACTTGCTGTTTTTTTATTTTCAACCTACAATTAAATATAATTGATAACACTCAATTCTTAATGAAGCTGTATTATTATTAGATGTTCTTTTATATTTATGCACATCTTCAGCATTTTGAAATGAGCGAAAGGAATGGTTGGATATGTCAAAACCTATACAAATATTTTCAGAAATTGAACCGTTAAAACGGGTGATGCTCCATCGTCCTGGTGCAGAACTTGAAAACTTGATGCCGGATTATTTAGAAGACTTGTTGTTTGACGATATTCCATTTTTGGCACAAGCCCAACAAGAACATGATTTTTTTGCAAAAGTTTTAGTGGAGAATGGCTGTGAAGTGGTTTATTTAGAAGACCTGGCTGCTGAAACATTACAGCTTTCAGGATGTAAGGAAGCTTTCTTGGATGATTATTTGCAAGAGACGAAAATTCAAGATCAAGATGTATTAAATGAAGTCAGAGACTATTTTCTTTCGATTAAAGACGAACGAGCGTTTATTGATCAAACGATGGCGGGGTTAAAAAAACAGGATCTTTCCATATCGAAGACTGCAAGTTTCTCAGCAATGCGGGAAAATGATTATCCATTTATTATTGATCCGATGCCAAACCTTTATTTTACAAGAGATCCGTTTGCTATTATAGGACATAGCATTTCTCTTAACCGGATGTTTTCCGAAACTCGTCGAAGAGAAACGCTTTATGGACAGTACATTTTCAAGCACCATCCGCAGTTCGCCAAGCCATCGGTCAATTTCTTGTATGATCGAGAAGAACCTGCACGTATCGAAGGTGGGGATCAGCTTGTTTTGTCCCAGCATGTATTAGCGATCGGTATTTCTCAGCGTACAGAAGTGCACTCTATCGAAAAAATTGCTGAAAACATTTTTTCAATGGAACCGTCATTTGAACATATTTTAGCATTTGATATTGGTTCTGAACGGAAATTTATGCATCTGGACACAGTCTTTACCATGATTGATAAAGACAAGTTTACGATTCACCCTGAAATAGAAGGTGAACTAACCTTGTTCTCTATTACAAAGCAAGGACAAGAAATCAAAGTAGTTGAAGAAAAAGATACGTTAGATCACATTTTATGCCGTTATTTGGACTTGCCGGCAGTCGAGTTGATTCGTTGTGGCGGCGACGATATCACGGCAGCTGCCAGAGAGCAATGGAACGATGGATCAAACACATTAGCCATCGCGCCTGGCGAAGTGATCGTCTATGACCGGAATACTATTACGAACCAACTTTTAGCAGAGGCCGGTATTAAATTACATCAAATTCTAGGTAGTGAATTAGTAAGGGGCCGTGGCGGTCCCCGCTGCATGAGCATGCCGTTTATTCGTACAGCTGATTGATAGAATGACTAGCTGATTTAAGTGTTTTTTTATCAGCAAAAAACAGGTGGCATCACAAATTAGGACGTTTAAAAAAGATGAGAGGAAGTCATTTTTCTTTCATCTTTTTTTTATTTGATTAAAAAACCTCCATTATAATGAAAGGGATTACTTTTCGTGAAATTGTGCAAAAAATTTAAATTTTATATGTAATGATTGTAAAAAAACAGATGAAACCTTGTTATACTACAAAATATATGTTACGGTTATATTAGTGACGCGGGTAAGTGTGAGTAGATGACACTTATTAAATTTTAACACCATACGAACAGCGATCGCTTGATTCGTAATGGTTTTTTTTCGCGAAAAAAAGTAGAAAGTAGGTGAGAGAATGTCTGTAGATGCCATTCGTTTGCTGCAAGAAGCAGAAGACTTTGCAGAACAAAAAAACACGAAAGCGGAAGCTAAAAAAAACAACTGATCCATGAAAGTCAAACAAGAATTTCAGCATTCCAGAAAGAATTGGTACAAAAAGAACGTGAAGCACAACGAATGATTGAAGAAAAAGTTGCAACGGAATTTGAGCAATCAAAACAACCCCTTGTGACAAAAACAAAAGAGGAAGTTGAGACATTGCGCACGATTTCAGCTGAGTTGAGAGAACAAGCATTGGCAATAATAATAAATAAGGTTGTGACATAGATGGCGATTGCAAAAATGCAAAAATTCAGCCTGTTAACCTTTTACGAACAAAAAGATGCCGTTTTACAGCAGTTACAAGACTTTCAAGGTGTCGAATTGCTTTCTTCTGAAATGTATTACGAGTCAGAGGAAACCACAGGCGTGTTAACACCCGTTCGTGATGAACAGAAACAGACTGAAGAAGTAGAAAACCAATTTGATCAAGTAAATTGGGGCCTGCAATTATTAGAGGAATATGTTCCAAAAAAAGGAATGCTGGAAAAACTTCGGCAACCAATCAAGCGCTACACACTTCACGAATTAGCGCAAGCCGCTCATACTTATCCTTGGCAAGAAGTTTGTCAAACACTTCGAAAACAAGACAAACGTTTACGATTGATCGAACAAGAAAAACGAGAGCTTTTGGCTCAAGAAGCAGAACTGAATAGATGGAAATACTTTGAAGACCGTCCTCAGATTTTGAATGAATTAAAAAAATCAGGTGGCCTATTAGGTTCGCTCCCAAATTCAGAATTTGCGGCTTTCACAAAGGGTTGCGAAAAACTGCCACTCGTTTATTTTGAAACAGTTTATCAATCACAAACGACTACATACTTATTCGTTCTTTTCCATAAAGATGTTAAAGATAAAGTAAGTTCCCTTTTAAAAAAGACTGCATTCGAGCAGTATACCTATCCCTATTCAGGTCTGTCAAAAGATGACCTGCAACATGTAAAAGAAAAATCCCACGCATTGATTGAGGAAGAAAAATCAATCAAACACTCCTTACGTGCAATGAGCGAAGAGCAGGGACAATTGCGTCTCGTAGCAGAGTATTTAGATGGCGCGATCAAACGAGCTCAGAGTAATGAAAAGTTGCTTCGTTCGGCTCATGCCGTAGCTATTTCAGGCTGGATCCCTGTTGAGCAAGCAGCAGAACTGGAGAAAAGGATCCAACAGGCCAGCAAAGATGCTTTTTATCTTGAATACCAACAAGTGAAAGAACAAGAAATCGAGGATGTTCCGATTTTGTTGAATAATTCGCGGTGGATACAACCCTTTGAAGGGTTAGTGCGGATGTATAGTTTGCCCCAGTATGATGAATTAGATCCTACACCGTTTATGGCGCCATTTTATATGGTTGCATTTGGAATGATGGTTGCAGATTTTGGCTATGGATTATTACTGTTTTTGGCAACATTCTTGGGCAAAAAATTCTTTCATTTAAGTAAAGGATTGGAACAAAATTTGACGCTGTTTCAGCTTTGTTCGATTCCCACGATTATTTGGGGCTTGATTTATGGTAATTTCTTTGGCTTTGAATTGTCATTCCAATTGTTATCAGCCCAAGAAGATGTCAATCAGATTTTGGTCTTGTCGATCATTTTCGGATATATCCAAATCATGTTTGGATTAGCTTTGAAGTTTTATGTCCTTTGGAAACGAAAAGATCAGAAGCTACAGGCTGTTTTTCAGGCTGGATCTTGGATGGTCTTTTTGATCAGTGTTGTTCTATTGGCAGCAGGAATGTTGCTGTTGCCTGATTCGCCTTTACAAACCATTGGTTTTATCATGATTATCGCTAGCTTAGGGGCAGTTGTATTTGGCGGTAGTTTAGAAGGCAAAACACTAGCTGGTAAAATCGGCTCAGGACTATATGGATTAATGGATGTTACGAATTACGTAGGGGATATGATCAGCTTCACACGACTCATGGCATTAGGAGTCGCAGGAGGCAGTATCGCATCCGCATTCAATTTGATCATCAGTTATTTACCAATAGCTGCGCGTTTCACAGTCGGTATTTTGCTTTTTGTGGCGCTGCATGCATTAAATATCTTTTTAAGCTATTTAAGTGCGTATGTTCATGGTATTCGTTTACAGTATTTAGAATATTTCGGAAAATTTTTCACCGGTGGGGGACGAGCATTTGTACCTTTCAAAACCGATGAAAAATACGTAGAAGTTATCTCAGAAGAGAAAATGCAGGAGGAAAAGAATGGAAAATTGGATTAGTTTCTTTTATGAAAATGGTGGGTTGGTTTTTGCCGCATTAGGTGTAGCTACAGCGACAATTTGTGGTGGGATCGGTTCAACGATCGGGGTCGGTATGACCAGTGAAGCCGCTGCAGGATTGACTGCAGAGCAACCAGAAAAATTTGGACAGGCCTTGATCTTGGAACTGTTGTCAAGTACCCAAGGACTATACGGTTTCGTTATATCATTCATGATTTTTGGTCAAATGAGCGGAACGATCTCCCTTGATAGAGGAATGTACCTATTTATCGCTTCTTTACCTATTGCGTTGACAGCAATCGTTGCCGGAAGATGGCAAGGACGTGCTGCAAGTGCCGCTATGCAGATTTTAGCCAAGAAACCGGAGCACGTAACAAAAGGGATCATTTATGTAGCGATGATGGAAACGTATTGTATCTTAGGTTTCGTTATTTCCTTCTTGCTAGTTTTAAATTAAGAGGGGGAGAAAGATGTCTGATATTACGCGATTAACCGAAAAAATCACAGCAGATGCTGAAAAGAAGTATCAGTTGGTCCTTAATGATGCACAAGTAGAAATTGAAAAACAGGAGCGTCTCAAACGTTCTCAACTAGAAGAACAACTTTCTGATCGTTTGGCCCAATTTGAAAAAGAAAAACGGGCAGAAATGTATTTGCAGATTTCCGATATTCACATTCAGTCTCGCAATAAAGTGCTTGCCGCGAAGCAATCCGTTTTGGAAGAATTGTTTAGTGAGGCACTTGAGCGCTTGAACCAAATGGAAGCCGCTGATTTTCAAGCATTCGTCACAAAAGGAGTACAAGAAGCACAGGTTTTTGGTGAAGTTGAATTGGTATTGGGAGAAAAAAGTGCGCATCTGCTGACAGAAGGTTCATTGAAAGAGATTCAACAAACGATTCCTGAATGTCGACTAACAGTTGCAAAACAAGTTTTGCCGCGAAAAGGCGGATTTTTACTGCGCCGAGGCGATATTGAGCTGAACTTTACGTTTGATGCGTTGTTGGATGCCAGCAAAGAAGAGTTGAGTCATACATTACTGCAATTGATTTTTGAACAGTAAGCGGGTGTAAAAATGGAAGATATCAAATACAACACGCTGAATACACGAATACGAACCTATGAAGCGGAATTGATCAGTCGCAGCCGTTACGAACGTATGCTTTCTGCCAACAGTGCCGAAGAAGTTTATGCTCTTTTGCGAGAAACCGTTTATGGTGATTTTATCAATGAAGAAGATCGAGTCCATGATTTTGAACAAGTATTGACCGCAGAATTAAAACGAGTATATGAAAACTTGTATCAGCTAACACCTGATCGTTCTGTGGTGGATTATTTTGCCCTTCGCTATGATTATCAAAATCTGAAGGTGTTAGTAAAAGCTAAATTCATGAAACAAGACTTTTCTGAATTTTTGGTACCGATCGGAACCATGCCTTTAAATGAATTGAAAGATTTGGTCAACACAAGAAAAAGTGCGCACGCAGAGCAGCCAATGATTGCTTGTATCGATGAAGTATTTTCCTATATCGAAAATTATCATGAGATTCAATCCGTAGATATCATTTTTGACAATCATTTTTGGGAACATCTTTGGTCAATTGGTAAGCGATATGATGATCCGTTTTTACAAGGAATCATTCAACGGCAAGTAGATATTTTTAATATTTCGACAGCACTACGTAGTTACGCCATGAAGCGTCATCGAGGCTTTATCAGCGCTGTTCTAGCAGATAATGGGACTCTCCCTGCAAAAGAGCTGTTGGAAGCAATCACGACGTCTTTGGAAGCTTTTGTCCAGTATCTGCAAAATACACCTTACAAACATTTGATCAATCACAGCTATGAAAAACTGCTTGAGAAGAAGACCCTTAATACGTTTGATCTGCGAAAAGATAACTTTTTGATGGGAAAATTGAAAGAACAAAAAATCGTGCCATTCGGTCCAGCTGCGATGATCGGTTACTTGTATGCAAAAGAAATCGAAAGTAAAAATTTACGGATTATTTTGATTGGAAAAATCAATAAAGTGCCGGAAGAGATATTAAGAAGTCGGGTGCGTGATACGTATGAATAAAAAAATAGCAATGATGGGTGGCAAAAACTCAATTTTGCCCTTCAAAGGTCTAGGAATCGATATCTATCCTGTAGATGATCTTGAAGAAGCCGCACAACAGCTGCAGGAAATGGCAGAAGACTATGGGGTGATCTTCTTGACCGAGCGATTGATTGAACAGTTGGAGTCAATCATTCGACAATACGAAGAACTACCCACGCCAGCCATCATCCCCATCCCCAGCAGTACAGGGAGTCTAGGGATCGGAATGGCACGGATCCAGCAGAATGTCGAGAAAGCTGTTGGAATGAATATATTAGATTCTTAAAAGAGAAGTACGGCAACTAGGAGGAATGCATGTGGCATTTGGCACAATAGAAAAAGTATCTGGTCCCTTGGTCACGGCCTCAGGTTTATCAGGAGCTAAGATCCATGAAATCTGTAAAGTCAGTGAAAAAGGCTTGATTGGAGAAATCATCGAGATCAAGAAAGGTCTCGTGTCGATCCAAGTATATGAAGAAACAGCAGGAATTGGACCGGGCGAACCCGTTGAATCAACAGGGGCTCCGTTATCGGTTGAATTAGCCCCTGGCTTGTTGACAGAAATGTTTGATGGTATTCAACGTCCATTAGATACCTTTATGAATCAAACAGAGAGTGATTTTTT
This sequence comes from Enterococcus sp. RTP21361st1_A6_RTP21361_211029, assembly GCF_040910045.1. Lineage (NCBI taxonomy): Bacteria > Bacillati > Bacillota > Bacilli > Lactobacillales > Enterococcaceae > Enterococcus > Enterococcus sp. RTP21361st1_A6_RTP21361_211029. The sequence continues at coordinate 10,898 of NZ_JBDGBK010000013.1, forward strand.
GGAACGGGGTGTGACCATTGACCCGCTAAATCGTCAAAAAAAATGGACGTTCATGCCGCAAGTAAAAGTAAGGGACAACGTACAAGCTGGAGACATTCTAGGACTTGTTCAAGAAACAACAGCCATTGAACACAAAGTGATGGTTCCGCCAGGTGTGAAAGGCACTGTAAAGGAAATCATGGTAGGTAATTATGCTATTACTGAACCGATTTGTCTTTTAGAAACGGCAGAAGGCGAACAACGCTTGACTATGATGCAAAAATGGCCTGTCCGTAAGCCTAGACCGACTGCAGCAAAGTTAAATCCGGGTGAACCATTAGTCACTGGTCAACGGGTGATCGATACCTTCTTTCCGGTAGCTAAAGGTGGATCGGCAGCTGTGCCGGGACCTTTTGGTGCAGGAAAAACCGTTGTTCAGCATCAAATCGCGAAATGGTCGGATGTCGACATCGTTGTGTATGTTGGTTGTGGCGAACGCGGCAATGAAATGAAAGATGTTATCAATGAATTTCCAGAATTGATCGATCCTCACACGGGTGAATCGATCATGGAACGAACCGTTTTGATTGCCAATACTTCAAATATGCCAGTTGCAGCTCGTGAAGCTTCGATCTATACAGGAATCACTATTGCTGAATATTATCGGGATATGGGATACAGTGTAGCGATCATGGCAGATTCGACTTCACGATGGGCCGAAGCATTACGAGAAATGAGCGGTCGTTTACAAGAAATTCCTGGAGATGAAGGATATCCAGCCTATTTAGGCAGCCGGATCGCGGAATACTATGAGCGTGCTGGTCGGTTCCGTTCGTTGGGATCGGAGCCTCGAGAGGGCAGTATTACAGCTATTGGTGCTGTTTCGCCAGCTGGAGGGGATATCTCAGAACCAGTTACTCAAAACACGTTGCGGATCGTGAAAGTTTTCTGGGCATTAGACAGTATGTTGGCACAAAAGCGGCATTTTCCTTCTATTAATTGGCTGAACTCCTATTCTTTGTATGAAGATCAAATCAATTCTTATTTAGATCAGTTGATGGGACCTCGCTGGTCGGAGATGGTCAATGAAGCAATGGCGATCTTGCAAGAAGAAAGCCGCTTAGAAGAGATCGTTCAGCTAGTGGGAATGGATTCTCTCTCACAGAAAGATCGTTTGACGATGATGACGGCTCGTTCTTTACGTCAAGATTATCTGCAGCAGAATGCTTTTGATGACGTGGACACCTATACGTCAAGAAATAAGCAATTTAAAATGCTAGAAAATATTTTATATTTTGATGAACAAGCAAAACGGGCCTTGCAGCTAGGGGCGTATCTGGATGACATAACCAAAGGTACCATCGATCTGCGAGAACGGATTGCCCGCAGTAAATATATTCCTGAAGAAGAACTAACACGTTTAGATGCAATCAAACAGGACACGAAAGCATTATTACAAAAAATCGTAGAGACTGGAGGAATTCATTAATGCTAAAAGAATATCGAACAGTCTCGGAAATCGCTGGTCCTTTGATGGTGGTAGAAAATGTCAAAAGCGTCAAATTTGACGAACTTGTCCAAGTGCGAATGGACAGTGGCGAGGTTCGTCAAGGGCAGGTTTTAGAAGTCAGCGATGATTATGCCGTTGTACAGATTTTTGAAGGCACTAGTAACCTGAGTGCAGAAGAGAGTAAAGCCCGCTTTTTAGGAACGGGTTTAACGCTTGGTGTATCGCCAGATATGATGGGGCGTGTCTTTGATGGACTAGGTAAGCCTAAAGATGATGGACCGCAGATCATTCCAGAAAAACGAATTGACGTCAATGGTGAAGCCATCAATCCAATGGCCAGAGATTTTCCAGATGAGTTCATTCAAACGGGGATCTCAACGATCGATCACTTGAATACGTTGGTCCGTGGTCAAAAACTGCCGATCTTTTCTGCGTCAGGATTGCCTCATAAGGAAATTGCAGCACAGATCGCCCGTCAAGCGACTGTGCCAAGTCAAGAAGGTAACTTTGCCATCGTTTTTGCGGCGATCGGCATTCCTTTCGAAGAAGCTGAATTCTTTGTAGAAGAGTTTCGCAAAACCGGTGCATTGGATCGCTCGGTATTGTTCATGAACTTAGCCAATGATCCAGCCATTGAGCGGATTGCTACACCGAAAATGGCATTAACAGCAGCCGAGTACTTAGCTTTTGAAAAAGGAATGCATGTATTAGTTATCATGACCGACATGACAAACTATTGTGAAGCGCTGCGGGAAATTTCAGCTGCTCGCCGAGAAGTTCCTGGCAGACGCGGTTACCCTGGTTATTTGTACACCAACTTAGCGACTCTTTATGAACGGGCAGGACGTTTGATGGATAAAGAAGGATCCGTCACTCAAATTCCGATCTTGACGATGCCGGATGGAGATAAGACCCACCCAATACCCGATCTAACCGGCTATATCACGGAGGGACAGATTATCCTTTCCCGTGATCTTTACAAGAGAAACATCAATCCGCCAGTGGATATTCTACCTAGTTTGTCCCGACTGAAAGATAAAGGAACCGGAGAAGGCAAGACTCGGCGGGATCATGCGGCGACGATGAACCAAATCTACGCGGCATATTCTGATGGGAAGGCTGCCAAAGAACTGTCGATCGTATTAGGGGAATCCGCACTTTCAGATATTGATAAGAAATTTGCTCGTTTTGCGGATCTTTTTGAAAAAGAATACGTAAATCAGGGATTTGATACCAACCGAACGATTGAAGAAACATTGGACATTGGCTGGAAATTGCTCGCTACATTACCGAAGCAAGAATTGAGCCGAATCAAAGAAGAATTTATTGAAGCCTATCTTCCTACTGGGGAGGATGTGAATCCTTCATGGCAATAATGAATGTCAATCCGACTCGGATGGAATTGAGTCGGCTTCGCAAACGCTTGACGACGGCAACTCGGGGGCATAAGTTATTGAAAGATAAACAAGATGAGTTGGTTCGCCAATTCATTCAGTTAGTCAAAAAAAATCAAAAATTGCGCCAACAAATGGAATCAGCGTTACAAGCTGGAATGGAAGAGTATGTTTTGGCATCTAGTAGTATTCCTGATGTGATCTTGCAAGAAGCTTTTATGATTCCTTTGAACAAAGTGACGTTAGATGTTCAAAGCCGCACGGTGATGAACATGGAGGTACCGGTACTCAATCCTGTTTATGAAGAAGAAAGTTCGGATGATGATTTTTCATATGGTTTTGTTAGTACGACAAGTGAGTTGGATCTTTCTCTGTCCCATCTGGATCAGATTTTGCCAGTCATGCTACAATTAGCTGAAATTGAAAAAACTTGTCAGCTGATGGCAAATGAAATCGAACGGACTCGTAGGCGGGTCAACGCACTAGAATACATGACAATTCCGAAGTTGACAGAAACCATCCAATACATTGAGAGCAACTTAGCAGAGGATGAACGAGCAACATTGACACGTTTGATGAAAGTGACGGATATCATTGCCGAAAATGACACGCGCTAGACGCAATGAGAATTTGCCTTTTTTCAACTATTTTCTGCCATAAACAGAAAGATTTTTAAGTTGAGAAGTCAATAAAACTGGTTCATTTTTTCTTTGGGAATAACATAAGCTTACGGCAGCTGTTTTCAGTATAAATCTGAAAATAGCTGCCGTGTTTGTGTTATTTCGTTTATTGAAAGACTGATGTCACAGTTTTTTATAGGAAAGTTGATACTAGAGATTTTTTAAATCAATAGACGTCAGCTGTTGGCAGGTTTTGGCAAGCGAACGTTGAAAATGATAGTTTCGTCTTTGCTTTCTGCCGAGATATCCCCGCCAGATGCCAACAGAATCTCTTTTGCAATCGGAAGACCAAGACCAGTTCCGCCTGTTGCTGTAGCTCGGGAAGAATCCATGCGATAGAAAGGTTCAAAGATACGTCCGATCATCTCTTCTGGAATTGTTTTTCCACGATTCGTCAGACGAATGAGAATACTGTCTGATTCGACCAACTCAAGAAGTAAAGGCGAATCTGGATAGCTGTAGTTGATGGCATTGCGAATGAGATTATCAAAGACACGAGCTATTTTTTCGGTGTCTACTGTTGCAAGAACATTTTTTTGTAAGTTGAGTTGCCAATTTAGATTCTTTTCTTCCAAGAGAGGTAAAAACTCAAAGGTCAGCTGTTCAAGCATTAAACTTAAATCAGTCGTTTCTGTCTGCAAAACGATCGTGGTCAAATTGAAGCGTGTGATCTCGAAGAATTCACTGATCAATAGTTCCAGCCGTTGGGCTTTTTGTAAAGCAATCTCAGTGTAACGATCCCGCATCGCATTGGATAGTTGTGGTTCTTCTTTTAGAAGAGTCAGATAACCTATGACACTTGTCAGAGGCGTCCGCAAATCGTGGGCGAGATAAACGATCAAATCATTTTTCCGCTGTTCCGCTTCTTTAGCGGCACGTTGATCTTGCAGACTTTTCTCCCGCAGTTGATTCATTTCCTCTTGAACATCAATCAGATGGCTCGACAAAGTGATGCGTTTGGTTGGTTCTTCAATTAGTTGAGTCGTGGCTTGGATCGTTTCATTCAAATAACCGATGGCTTTGGTCATATAGTAAATGGTGGTACCAAACCATATCAGTAAAGCGCCTATCGCAACACAAAACAACCAGCGATCCGCAAAAAAACGCAAGATATAGTAGATAGGTTCCGTTCCATACCAAGTCCCGGTTCCGGCAATAAAGCGAATGACTAATGGAATCATTACAAGGAATGCCAGCAAGATTCCAGTGGTGATAAAGTATTGGGTCAAGAGCTTTCGGATCAAAGGATTTCTATTTTTCAATGATATAGCCGACCCCCCATACGGTTTTGATCAATTTAGGTTTACGAGGTTCTTCATGCAATTTTTCTCTTAAACGAGCAATGTGTGCCATGACAGTATTATTGTTATCTAAATATTTTTCTTTCCAAACCGCTTCGAAAAGTGTCTCGGAAGAGACGACGGATCCTTGATGCTCAAATAAATATAGCAATATTTTGAACTCAATAGGAGTCAGGAAAACTTCTTCGCCGTAGAGAATGCATTGATGACTGTTGATTTTGAGTATCAAGCCGTCTTTTTCATATTCTTCTACTGTTGGAGAAGCAGCGGAATGATTGTATCGCTGATAGCGCCGCAATTGGGTTTTTACCCGAGCCACAACTTCTAAAGGATTAAAAGGTTTGGTGACATAGTCATCCGCTCCCAAACTCAATCCAGTAATTTTGTCTAGATCCTCTCCCTTGGCAGTCAGCATCAACACTGGAAAAAAATGGGTCTTGCGGATCTGCTGTAACAGTTGAAAGCCATCAATGTCCGGCAACATGACATCTAAAACGGCCAAATCAATGGCTTCTTTTTCAATATAGGCGATGGCACTAGTACCATCATAAAACGGCTGCACACTAAATCCTTCGTTTTGCAAAAAGGTCGTGACTAAGTCCGCAATTTCTTTTTCATCATCAACAACGACTATTTTTTCTGACATACTCTTTCACTCCACCTAAACATAGTTTCGGATTCTCACGTTTCCATATCCCCATCATACCTTACCTGGTAAACTTATGCATCGTTTTCTATTTGATCCTAACACTGACTCGTGGGCCGATCCGACAAATCAACTCATTGGTTATAGTTTGTGTTTGCTCGGCAGTATCGCTCCAATCTGTCAGAATTTCAATTTCACTTTCAACTGGGATCGTAGGACAATGGCTCAAGTCTATCAAAAGCATGTCCATGCAGATCAAGCCGATCTGCGGCAAGGACTGACCGCGATAGGAAAGACAAAACTCTTGATTTGATAGAGAACGGGGCAGTCCATCACAATAGCCGATGCTTACAACACCAACAGTTGTTTCTTGATTCGCGACGGCGGTTTGCCCATAACCGATCGCTTCCCCTTTGGCAACGACTCGCTTAGTGATCAACTGTGCTTTGAGGGTCAGAATAGGCTGTAAGCTTACTCGTTGTTTTGTAGGCTCGTTCGTATCACTGAGGGATCCTGTCAATAAAATCCCCGGACGCACATAATCATAGTTTAAGTCTGGATAATTCAAAATACCATAACTGCTTTGTAAGTGTGTGATACCATAAGAAATCTGTCTCTGATCCAACTCTAGGAGAATCTGATCGAAGCAGGCAATCTGCTTCTGAGTGCGAATCATACTATCAGGATTTAAGCGATCTGCCGAACCAAGATGAGAATAAACACCACTGATCGTCAAGAAGGGCAAATCGAAAATCGAAAGAATCGAATCGATAGTCGGTGTTACACCTAACCGATGCATCCCAGTATCGATGGCTAAATGACAGTCAATCGCTACTTTTCTTTGTGACAATGCTACAGCATGACCTTCGCTGATGATCGATTGGGTCAATGAGTAGCGACGAAGTTCTTTTATGCGTTTTGGAGAGGTATATCCCAAGACCAAGATGGGGCTTTTGACAGCATTTTTCCGCAATCGAATACCTTCATCAATCGTAGCCACCGCAAAAAAATCAATTCCGGCTTGTTCTAAAACAGGAGCAACTTCCTTGGCACCACAGCCGTAGGCATCGGCTTTAACGACTGCCATCACTTTTGTTTTCGGTGAGATGATCCGCTGGATCTCCTGTAGATTATGCAAAAGGGCTGTCTTTGAGAATTCTTTTACGGCCCTTTTAACGGGCGTTGTTTGTTTGTGTCTAAACCATGAGTGTTTTTGTCTTAAAAAGAGGCAAATGAATCCAATCGTCAAGATCAAAACAACCAAATAGTTGATTAGATTGTTTTGCAGAATGCTGATTTTTTGGCTCAAAAAGTGTGTGCCGGCAATTGTATAAGGATGTAAAAGGTAAAGCCACAAAGATAGCTGTCCTGGATGCTTCCAAGTCCTGTGGGGATGCCAGCGCAAGATCAGCGGAAATAAGAAAAAGAGTACAACAGGCAAGAAGAGATACATACTGTCATGTTTAGGTATAGAAAACCCATGCAAGTACGCACTCTCAATAAGCAATCCGATAAGACTGATCAAAAAGAAGAGAGCTGTTTTGGATAAACTTCTTTTCTCTGATTGTTTTCTGACCAGCACACCTAAGCACAAAAACAATGGTGTAAAGAAAATACCGTTGCGGGTACCATCTAATAGGTGGAACACAGCAGTATAGAATGGTTCGATTGGTGTCTGTTGGATCAGTCCAAACCAACTATCACCACCTAATCCAATCAGGTACAATCCAGCCGCAAGCCAGAACACTTTTTTGAAGGAGACATGTATCAGCAAACTTGTTAGGAGCAGGCTCCCAGTAATCAAAGCCGGAAAGTACCAAAGATGATAAAGAATGCCATTGACCAAAAGTGCTTGTACTAATGTTCCAACTGGTAGATCGAAGCCGATCGTTTGACTATAGAGTGCTAATGGTAAAAACATTAGTGTGGCTAATAGATAGACTTTTAGCTGTTTTTTGATAAAGTTGAATACTCGTTGTCGCGAAGGATAACTATTGGCCACAGCAAGTTCTGCAAACACATAGTAACCACTGATCATAAAAAAGAAAGGAACAGCTACTCGAAAAATCGTCAATGTGATTAGGATATCGCCTTCTGGCCATAAATAGTGAAGGGGAAGACAATGGATCGCAACCACCATCATGGCTGCAATCACACGAAATTGATCGATTCCTTTATTTTTCATGCGAACTGCCTCACTGTCTGAGCAAAGTAATCATGGTATTCTTCCAGAGTCCATTTTTGGGCAGTGATGACTTGGCTATGGGGAAGCCCGACATAACGAAAATGCCAAGGTTCATAACTGATACCGGTGATCTCTTGTTTATCTTCCGGATAGCGTAGAATAAAGCCATAATTCATCATCTGCTGCATAAATAAATCAGCAGCAGCACTATCTCGAAAATGAGGGCAGATAAGATCATCATCTTCTTGTTTCTTTAGTCCTACATCAATGGCCAGACCGATTTGATGTTCACTGCAACCTGGCAAAGCAACGAATTGTTTGGTATAAGCTAACCCGTTTTCTTTTAGAGAATACTCCCACAAGCGTCGCTGTTCTTTTTCCGTACGATACCCATCTACCAGACGAATGTCCTTTTCTAGTCCGGTTGCTCGTACGAGTCGTTCCCATTGTTTTGCGACTTCTGGCTGCAGGTAAACATCGTGATCGCTAAAAGGAGCTAGCACTAAGTGCGGGGGCTCTTGATTTTTTTTCAATGGATGGTTTTTATTGATCAATTGTAATGTGTTCATCGTTTGTCCTCCTCTGCCAGTGCAATCAATTGCTCTACTAATATTTCGTAGGATAACCCGACTTCCGCCATCATAGCTGGGTAGCGGGAGTGCCCAGTAAATCCCGGCATGGTGTTGATTTCGTTTAAATAAATCGCTCCTTGATTGGTGACGAAAAAATCGATTCGAGCCAGACCCGTCAACCCCAAGTTTCGATAAAGCAGCTGTGCCTGCTCCTTGATCTGTGATTCAAGCGCGAGAGGCAATGGTGCTGGGACAGTGATCGTGGCGCTGATTAATTGGTATTTCTCTTCAAAATCAAAAAAACCGTCGACAAGAGAAATCGCATCACAAGCACCAATCGTCAATTGCTCATTTCCTAAGATGCCGCAGCCAATTTCAATACCCGCTATCGCCTTTTGGATCAACACAGTAGAACCGTAAGCAAAAGCAGTCGTTAATGCAGAGTGGAGCGCTGTTTTGTCAGTTACTTTTGTGATCCCTTTTGAAGAACCGGCTTCATTCGGCTTGATAAAGATCGGGAATCCATGGTCTTGAATAAAACGATCGATTGTGGCAGGATCGTTTTCATAGCGGGATAAAAGCAAAGTGGGAGCACTAGCGATTCCCATGGTATCAGCAAGTTGATGCAAGAGCCATTTGTTCATACATAATGCGGAGGCAGCGACATGGCAACCAACATAAGGCAGGTTCATTAGTTCAAGCAGTCCTTGGATACAGCCATCCTCGCCATACTTCCCATGCAAGACTGGAAAGAGGACATCAGGGACGATTCGTTTTTCTCCTAATATAAATCCTTGGCTAGAAAAAGTCAGCTGGTGACAGTTTTTGTGATCTTCTAGCCAAGTATCATTGCGAACATTCGCGAGGTTTCCTTGATACCAATACCAATCCATTGTTGGTGCGATGCCAATGGTCATTACTTCATATTTCAGCGGGTCAATAGCTTGGATCACACTTGCTGCTGAGGCTAGTGACACTGAGTATTCTGGAGAATTCCCTCCAAATAAAACGGCAATTTTTTTCATCATTTTCTTCCTTTCCTTTTTTCTTTTAAGGTTACATTCAGTGTACCTAGGAAAAGAAAAGAAAATTTGCGGTCTTCCTGTTGTCTTTCTCGTATTTTTATGATGAAAATCTAACGATTTTATGACAAAGGGCTTGAAGAAAGCAGGGGAAGCTATTGTTAGTGATCAAATGGTCAACAACTCTTGGTACAGAAGTGCGTTGAAGGAAGAGCTCACGCATGCAGGAAAGCGTACAAAAAAGGAACCGAGCTGAACTATTTTCAACTTGGTTCCTCTGTATTCATACGTTAGTTCTTTGGCGTAGTGTGATGTGCCCAATTGAGGCAGCTATAGCTAAAGAAGATACAGTTAAGTGTGCAACAGTAGCTGATCATCTTTTAGCTCAGTCCCACTATTTTGATGGAAGAGTGCCATCAAATCCGGTACCGTTAAGGATTGTTTTTCCTCACCTGCGATATCGACAACGATTTTGCCTTGATGGAGCATGATCAAGCGATTGCCGTAACGGATGGCATCTTCCATATCATGAGTGACCATAAAGGCCGTCAACTGCTGTTCTTGAATCAACTGATCAGTCAGTGCCATCACAGTCATGGAGGTTTTCGGATCTAAAGCTGCAGTATGTTCGTCTAGCAGGATCAGTTTAGGCTGTTGCAAGGTCGCCATCAATAGTGTGATCGCTTGCCGCTGTCCTCCGGAAAGCAGCCCAATCTCAGTCGTCAGTCGATTTTCAAGACCAAGATTCAAGCGAGCTAACTTTTCTTTGAAGAAGGCCCGATGCTTTCCTTTGACACCGGAGGAAAACCCGCGAACCTGGCCTCTTTTATAAGCAAGGGCTAAGTTTTCTTCGACTGTCAAACGAACGGCTGTCCCCATCCGCGGGTCTTGGAAGACACGACTGATTTCTTTGGAGCGTCGTGTGACTGAATGACGTGTGATTTCTTTGTCACCTAAGACGATCTTACCTTGTTCTGTTGGGATCGTTCCAGCAATACTATTGAGTAATGTTGATTTTCCTGCACCGTTTCCACCGATAATCGTAATGAAATCACCGCTGTTCATAGTGAGATCGATCCCGCGAAGGACATGATTTTCATTGATGGTTCCTTTTTCAAATGTTTGGTGTAAATCACTGATCGTTAAAACAGGTGTCGTCATGATTGACCTCCTTTGGTTTTCGGAAGAAATTTTTGCAATCCAAGTTTCGTTCGAATTTGCGGCAATGAAAGACAGATAACCAAAACGATGGCAGAGGCAAGTTTTGAATCTGAAGCTTCCACGTTGAATTCAAAGACGATGGCCAGGATTAGACGATACAAAATCGCACCAATCACAATCGTGATCAAACGAACCCACAAAGATTTATTGCTGAAAAGGACTTCCGCGATAATGATCGATGCTAATCCGATCACGATCGTTCCTACACCTGAGTTAAGATCAGCAAAACCATTGTTTTGAGCTAAGAGGGAACCAGAAAGAGCAATACAGCCATTGGAAATCATATAGCCAATTAGTTTCATATTATCCGTATTAATTCCGTTGGCTTCACTCATCGCGAGATTGTCTCCCGTTGCTCGCACTGCTAGTCCAATCTCTGTGCGGAAGAAGAGAAACAGCAACAAAATCACGACAGCAGCAAACAGGAGGCCTGTACAAATGACTGCGGTATTTTTCGTTAAGCCTAGTGTTTGAAACCAAGTAAAAACAGTATCTTCCCCTAACAAGGCAATATTGGGTGCCCCCATGATCCGATTTGTAATAGAATACAATCCAGTCATGGTAATGATTCCCGCTAATAATGCGGGAATTTTAAATTTGGTATGCAAGATCCCTGAGACAAATCCGGCAGCTAAACCGCCGCAAAAGCCCAACAGACTTGCCGTAAAAGGGGAAAGGCCATTGGTGATGCTGACAGCAGCAATGCCGGCTCCTAATGGAAAGCTTCCCTCAGCTGTCAAATCGGCAATATCTAAGATTCGGAAGGTCAAATAAACCCCGATCGCTAATAATGCCCACAACATACCTTGAGAGGCAGCTGATTGAATAAGTATGAAAAATGTATTGATTAAATTCATAAGTTTTCCTCAAATCATTTTTAGGTTTTTAGTTTCAAGTTAGTTTTCATCATTTCATCATATAGCAGCAAAATTATAGTAGATAGTAGATAGTAGCAAAATTACTCAGGAGCCACGATGCTTTCTGGATCAATTCCTAATGCAGTTGCCATTTCCTGGTTCACAACTAGCTCTAGTTTATTCGCTGTTTCTACAGGTGTTGTAGCGGGCTTTTCATCTCCATCAAGAATTTTTGCAGCCAATTCACCCGTTTGTTTGCCTAGTGACTTGTAATCGATCCCGAATGTAGCTAAAGCGCCATCTTCCACTTGCTCGACAGAACCAGCAACGATCGGTGTTTTGGTTTCTTTGGCTACTTCACCAACGACTGCCGCAGCAGAAGCAAAGGTATTATCTGTTGGCACGTAGATACCATCCACATCTTTAGCTAAACTAGTAGTTACTTGTTGGACATCATTTGTCGTGTTTGCTGTCAAGACTTTGACGTCTACACCTGCATCTTTCAATGCTTTTTCTGCCAAATCTGCTTGGATTTTTGAATTTGCTTCTCCAGCATTATACATAATACCGATTGTTTTAGCGTCAGGGACGATACTCAATAACAATTGAATCTGTTTATCGATAGGGACCATGTCAGATGTACCAGTGATATTGCGTCCAGGAGCTTCATTGGACTCCGCTAATTTTGCTTCAACTAAATCAGTGACTGCAGTTACAACGATCGGAATATCTGTTGTTTCATTCGCCAATGAGACAGCAGCTGGTGTCGCGATCCCTAAGAGAAGATCAGGAGAATTTTTTACAAGTTTTTCGCTCATACTCTTCAGATTGTCTTGGCTGTTTTGGGCATTTTGGTATTCTAAAGTAAGGTTTTCGCCTTCTTTATAGCCGCCTTCCGCCAAACCTTCTTTGAATCCTTCATAGGCAGCATCTAACGAACCATGTTCCACCAGCTGCAAGATACCAACCGTTTTTTTGCCATCTTCAGTGGCATTGTTGCTATTCCCGCATGCCGCAAGTCCAAGTCCTAAGGTAGTTGCCAATAGGCCAGTTGTGATCCATTTTTTCATTTTCATCAAATATTCCTCCTAAAAAGTCTTGATTTAAACCCAACGGAACAAAAAAATCCATTCAGACAATCGTCTAAATGGATTTGAACTTACCAAAATTCAGAAATTCAGTGCGGCCATTTAGAAGATTCTCTACATGGCTGCTGTTCACGTTAAACTGCTCTAGCCATTATAGATACAAACAAAGTGTTGTGAGGTTTGTATCCACAATGTTATGAATACAAACTATCTAAAATAGCTAAAGTAAGCAATATTCAGTTGTGGGGATAGCAATAATTTCATGATTCTTCCTCCAAACTTGAATTATTTTCAGTATAGACGAAAGTTCTGCCATCTGTCAATTGAAAAACGCAATATTCTGAAAATTTTTTTTATAACAGATAAAGAGATGTATGCAAATAGTAAAATAAAATAAAAAAGCAGCCAGATTAACTAAGCTGCTTTGATTAAATAAGTTTATCTTTCTTTATAATAACGGATCGTATTTTTAATTTCTCGAATACTATAAGGAAGATCATCAGAAAAAGCGGCATCTTGATCGATTTCCAATGAATCAGTAAAGATGGCTTCATATTCCTCAATACTTAATTTTTGTCGCTGATCCAATAGCTGAGTGTGGGCTTCTTTGTTTAATTGATTTTCATAACCAGCTACCAAACGACCACTGAAAAATTCAGAAACAGCCCCAGAACCATAACTAAAAAGACCAATGCGATCTCCTGCGCTTAAATGAGACGAATTTTCTAATAACGAAATCAGTCCCAAATACAGAGAGCCGGTATAGAGATTGCCGATTCTGCGACTATAGACGATGGATTCTTCATAGCGAGCCATCACTCGTTCCTGCTCCGTTTCTACTTCATCGGCAAAGACTGCTAACAATGCTTTTTTCCCCATTTTTGTATAAGGAATATGGAAGCTGATTGCAGCATAATCGCTGATGCTGGCTTGATTGCGTTCACAATGAGCTTGCCACACTTTTTTGAAAGAATCGATGTAAACTTGGTTAGATAGATGCCCATCGACCATTGGATAAGCGTGGCCGAGAGGACGCCAAAAATCATAAATATCTTGAGTCAACATCAAATTGTCATTTTCAAAAGTTAGAATTCGTGGGTTAGCTGTAAGCAACATGGCAACAGCACCTGCTCCTTGTGTTGGTTCACCACCGGAACGTAAACCATAACGAGCAATATCGGACGCAATGACTAGAACCTTGCTTTCTGGATTGGCTTGAATATGGGTTTTCGCAAATTGAATCCCTGCGGTTGCTCCGTAACAAGCCTCTTTGATTTCGAAAGAGCGGGCGAAAGGTTGGACGCCAAGCAATCTGTGTAAGACTACAGCAGAGGCTTTCGACTCATCGATTCCAGATTCTGTACCGACAATCACCATGTCGATTGCCTGCAAATCTTCAGGTTCTAAGATTTCTTTTGCTGCACTAGCCGCAAATGTAACGATATCGTGTGTTTTTTTGCTGACTGCCATTTGGTCTTGACCGATACCAATGGTAAATTTATTAGGATCTACCTCACGAGCGTGAGCGAGATCAACCATGTCTAAATAGTAAGGCGGAACAAAAAAATTTATTTTATCAATACCAACGTTCATTATGACGCTCCTTTGGGTTTAACTTATGTTATAACTATCGTTTATACGGTATCATATTTTTGTTTAAAAATGAAAAAAATTCTATTAGAATTTAAACTTTATTTAAGAATGGCTGATTGGAACAGAATGCAAACTCGTGGGGTATTCTTTTTTTGTGGAAATAATGATATATTTCTGTTGGAGGTGGCATGGTGGAAGAAGTTGTTATTATCGATGCACGAAGAACTCCCATCGGTAAATACCATGGGTCATTAAAGAAATTTTCAGCAGTTGCATTAGGTACTGCTGTAGCGAAAGATATGTTTGAACGAAATCAAAAGATCAAGGAAGAAATCGCGCAAGTGATCATCGGCAATGTCCTACAAGCAGGTAATGGCCAAAACCCTGCCCGACAAGTGGCCCTACAAAGTGGTCTCTCAGTGGACATCCCGGCATCAACGATCAATGAAGTTTGTGGTTCTGGATTGAAAGCCATTTTAATGGGAATGGAGCAAATCCAGTTGGGCAAAGCGCAAGTTGTTTTAGCCGGGGGGATCGAAAGCATGACGAATGCTCCGTCCCTCAGTCATTACAATAAAGCAGAAGATACTTACAGTGTCCCAGTCTCAAGTATGACATTAGATGGCTTAACAGATGCTTTTAGTAGTAAGCCAATGGGCTTGACAGCTGAAAATGTGGCGCAACGCTATGACATCTCACGAGAGGCTCAGGACCAGTTTGCCTATCAGTCACAAATGAAAGCTGCTAAAGCGCAAGCAGAGAATAAATTTGCGAAAGAGATCGTTCCGCTGGCTGGCGAAACAAAAACGATCACCGCAGATGAAGGGATCCGCAGTCAGACCACAATGGAAAAACTGGCTTCTTTAAAACCAGTTTTTAAAACTGACGGTACCGTAACTGCTGGAAATGCTTCTACGATCAATGATGGTGCAGCATTGGTGTTGTTAGCATCAAAAACCTACTGTGAAACAAATGATATTCCGTATTTAGCGACGATCAAAGAGATCGTTGAAGTAGGGATTGATCCTGAAATCATGGGGATCTCGCCTATCAAGGCAATTCAAACACTTCTTCAAAATCAAAAAGTTTCATTAGAAGACATCGGTGTGTTTGAGATCAACGAAGCATTTGCTGCATCTTCGATCGTGGTGGAGTCTGAATTGGGATTGGATCCAGCAAAAGTCAATCGCTATGGTGGCGGAATTTCTCTTGGACATGCGATTGGTGCCACAGGAGCCCGCTTAGCAACTTCTTTGGTCTACCAAATGCAAGAGATCCAAGCCCGTTATGGGATTGCTTCTTTATGTGTTGGTGGCGGGTTAGGGCTGGCTATGTTGTTGGAGCGGCCAACAATTGAAAAAGCAAAGCCGACGGACAAGAAATTTTATGAGTTGTCCCCCGCTGAGCGGTTACAAGAGCTTGAGAATCAACAAAAAATTTCTAGTGAAACAAAACAACAACTGTCACAAATGATGTTAGCGGAAGACACGGCGAACCATTTGATTGAGAACCAAATCAGTGAGATCGAGCTGCCAATGGGTGTAGGCATGAATCTGAAGGTGGACGGCAAAGCATATGTCGTACCAATGGCTACAGAAGAACCTTCTGTGATTGCAGCAATGAGTAATGGAGCCAAAATGGCTGGTGAGATCCATACGCAAAGCAAAGAACGATTGTTGCGGGGACAGATTGTTTTTTCTGCAAAGAATCCAAATGAGATCGAGCAACGGATTGCGGAAAACCAAGCTTTGATTTTTGAACGGGCAGAACAAAGCTATCCTTCGATCGTCAAACGAGAAGGAGGATTGCGGCGCATCGCTCTGCGGCACTTTCCAGCAGATTCTCAGCAGGAATCTGCTGATCAGTCGACGTTTTTATCGGTGGATCTTTTCGTGGATGTCAAGGATGCGATGGGAGCCAATATCATCAATGCGATCTTAGAAGGCGTTGCCGCACTTTTCAGAGAATGGTTTCCTAATGAAGAAATCTTATTTAGTATTTTAAGCAATCTTGCTACTGAGTCATTAGTCACGGCTGTTTGTGAAGTACCGTTTTCCGCTTTGAGCAAAAGAGGTGGCGCCACGGTTGCACAAAAAATTGTTCAAGCTTCTTTGTTTGCCAAAACGGATCCTTATCGAGCAGTCACTCATAATAAAGGCATCATGAATGGGGTGGAGGCAGTGATGCTGGCCACTGGAAATGATACCCGGGCAGTTTCTGCTGCCTGCCACGGCTATGCAGCACGTACTGGCAGCTATCAAGGACTGACTAATTGGACCATCGAATCAGATCGATTAGTAGGGGAAATCACGTTGCCGTTAGCTATCGCTACTGTTGGTGGTGCCACAAAGGTCCTACCAAAAGCACAAGCAGCATTGGAAATCAGTGATGTTCACTTTTCTCAAGAGTTAGCTGCGCTAGCTGCAAGTGTGGGACTTGTCCAAAACTTGGCAGCTTTGCGGGCGCTTGTCTCAGAAGGGATTCAGAAGGGACATATGAGTATGCAAGCTCGTTCACTAGCGATCGCTGTTGGAGCGGAGAAAGCGGAAATCGAGCAAGTAGCTGAAAAACTACGGCAAAATCCTCCAATGAATCAACAACAAGCGTTACGGTTTTTAGGAGAAATTCGGGAACAATAAAAAACTTGTTTCAACGGTAGCAAATGCTACTGTTGAAACAAGTTTTTTTGTCATAGACAAATTGATGAGCGTTTCTAGAAGCTGCTAAAGCTCATCTTTTTAAGTACATCCCAATACTTTTGGGGGCTGTCTCCACAAAGCCAAACTGCTGATAAAGATTTTCAGCTGGACAATCAGCAATCAGGTTCACGTAAGCTTGGGGATCTACTTCATTATGTATATGGTTCATTATGGCGCTCATGATTGATTTTGCCAATCCATTGCCTTGATCTTCAGGAAGGACAGCGATGTCTAGGATTTGATAGGCAGTACCTCTGTCACCAATCAATCGGCCCATGCCGACTAAGGTTTGATCGCTGGTTCTTCGAACAGTCACTGCAAAAAGACTATTGCTTAAACCAATCTTACTCGCAGCTGTTCCACGAAGAGAAAGACCGCAGGCTTTTCGTAGAGTTAGGTATTCAGCTACTTCAGGAACTGTATGTTTTAGGAGATATTTAGAATCGTTCATCATGGTCCTCCTTGATACAGAGTAGAGTTGTTTAGTCCTAGGGAATTTGATCAATACCCTTTAGCAGATGGCTTTTTGGTAATGGGCAAAGACGTCTTTAAAAAGAAAGAGACGATGATAGAAGGATTCCAACAAATGAAACAGCCAAACCCCAACAGTTGAGCTGTTCGTTTTTTTCTATCATCGTCTCTTTAGCTTAACGTTCAGTTAGTGGGGTATTCGCATACTCTTCGATCAATGGAATCACATCCAGCTTCAGTTTGTACTTACGAGCTAAGGCAGGTTCAACAGTGAATTCGCCAACTTCAGTCGCTGATATGGTTGCCAATAGGCGTTTTTCTTTCGCTGTATCTTCAAAAATCTGCACATTCTCGGCATTTCTTTCAACAGAGAATTTAGGAAATGCAGTCATTTTTTCTTCAAAAGCGGCAAAACCATCCGTTGTTTCCGCTGCTTCCGTCTGAGATTCTGAGACTGGTTCGGTAGCAGAGGCTTCTGGTTGATTGACAGCTGATGTTGCTGGTAACCAATAAGCGGCGATTTCTTCCACTAGATTATCACTAAAACGATCTAATAGACCTTTTTCTTGTTTTTGGATTCGTTTCACAACGATTTTGAAATTCTCGTCTAAAGGAACTGCGATTTTTTGTTCTTTGGTCGTTGCCGTTTGCAGTTCAATCAACATTTCCTCACGGTTTTTAGGGTTGATATAAACGGTGGTCTCTAGTCCAAAATTTGCAGCTGTCTTGTGTTGGATCGCTGAAAATAATTGTTGACGTGCCATTTCATAAGATGGCCGAAATTGTTGTTTTAACTTGGCTAATTGTTTCTTTTTCATATTCTTCTCCTCTCAATCAATCTCGATTATAAGGAATAATGACGAAAATGAACAGGGGTTTTCATGAAAAAATGAGGAATTTCTTTTGATTATCATAAAAAATGGCTTTTCTTTAAATGAAATAAAAGAAACAGCCAAGATCATACCCAATGAGTAGGGGATGACTTTGACTGTTTCTGAGGGCAACAACTTACTTCTAAAGATATACCAGGTTCATCGCATAGTGCTCAAAGCGTCGATTTGCTGATATTTAGGCATCAAAATAAACGAATCATTTTTACCATAGGCGACCAAGCAATTTTCCCATAGAAAAAAGCTTAGCGGCATCTTCGCTTTTTCAGCAAGCATTTGCTGATAGTCTGACTGATCCCATTGACGTGCGGGAAAATGTTGAACGTAGTCGGGAAAAATCAGAAATACAAAATCAGGATGCAAGGCTCGCTTGACGGCAGTGGGCAGTTGATCCAAACGTGTAGAATCCATCGGGTTTTCCCTCATTAGAATCCTGTTGTATCCGGATTAGTTGCTTTCCCAACGACTCCATCTAGTTGGTCGATTCGCTGCATATCTTCATCAGAAAGCTCAAAATCAAAGACTGCTAAGTTTTCCTCGATACGACTTGGTGTAACAGATTTAGGCAGCGGCAAGAAATCATGTTGTAAAGACCAGCGAATCGCGATTTGAGCAATCGTTTTGCCGTACTTGTCAGAGAGTTCCTGCATTTCAGGAACGTCAAAGATCTTTCCTGTGCCTAAAGGACTGTAAGCTTCCAATAAGACATTGTGCTCTTGGCAATAAGACACTACTTCTTTTTGTAATTCACCAGGCGCTAAGAAAATCTGGTTGACCATTGGGAAAATAGTGGCTGTTTTTTTCAGTTCTTCGAAATGATGAGGCAAGAAATTGCTGACGCCGATGGCTTTGATCTTCCCAGCTTGATAAAGCTCTTCCATCGCGCGCCATGTTTCTGCATTTGCTGACTGCCAATTGTCACGGAATTTCACTGGATTTGGCCAATGAATCAAGAAAAGATCGATATAGTCGGTTTGTAATTTCTTCAACGATTCTTCAAAGGAGGAAAGGACCAAGTCGTAAGAGTGATTTTCATTCCATAATTTTGTTGTCAAAAAGATTTCTTCTCTAGGAATGCCACTTTCTTTAATTGCTTGTCCAACACTGTCTTCATTTTTGTAACCTTGCGCGGTATCGATATGACGGTAACCAACTTCCAATGCTTTTTTGACAGCAGAAACAGCAACGTCACCATTTGGTGTTTGCCAAGTGCCAAAGCCAAGTTCAGGAATCGATACATTGTTCGATAAAGTATAACTGTTCATTTTCATTCCTCCATTTCTTTGTTTTTAGTTTAGCAGAGAAGGGATTTTTTTCCAATGGAAGATACTTCTGATCAAAATAATGCACAAAAAAGATGTAAAAAAACTTGTGTTTTGAACCAGTTTTTTTGTACACTTGAGAAATGGATAAGGAGAGAGAATATGGATATCTATTTAAAGCGTGCGATTATGCACATTGTGGATCGACAAACGGGTGATCCCGTATACTCGCAAGTGGAATTGGATCTGACAACGGAATACATCCGAGATTATTTAACGAAAAAAATTCAAAAATTAGCGACACCTCAGACAAAGACCGGCCGCTTGCTGGAGGACTCTGAGATGGCTAGATTCGTCAAACAAGCGCCGGAAGCATTTGTAGAAAGCAGTGAAGCAATCCTGCGACGCTGGTATGAAGTTTACCAACAAAGTGAAGATGCACCAAGTGCGGATGCTTTCATTGTTTTGTATGAATTAGATACCAAACTGCAATTAGCATTTTTGAAGGTTAGCTATACAGATGGCTACACGCACTTTATCGACAGTACTGAAACAGGTATCGCCAATAATCTGATTTTGCATCGAGCACTTTTAGCTGGCAAAACCCAAAAAGCAGATGAAGGAATAACGATCGATGTCGAGCAGCTGACTTACGAATTAGTAGAGAAAAAATATACCTTCTCCGGAGAAAAATATTTCTATTTCTCCACGAAAGTGATTGATTCTGAACCGCTGCCTTCTCTAGAAGAAAATGTCAAAGTCATCAAAAAGGTAGCTGAAAAAATTGGTCAAAAGTTTGAGACCCCTTCTTATGATGTCATCGCCGATGTCAAAGAGGCTGTTTACGATACAATAGAAGAAAATGGTCAGCTGCATGTAGATTCGATTGCCCAAAAAGTATTCAAAGATAATATTACGGCTCAGATGGCCTTTCAAGAAGAAGTAGCAGAAAAAGGGTATATCGATCAAGCCCCTATGCTGCGAGAGGTCAGAGAAATTTCAGAAAAAAAATATGGCAAACAAAAGCTAAAACTTTCCAATGGTATCGAGTTGATCGTTCCATTGGATGTCTATCGAGATCCTAATTTGATCGAATTCATCAACAATCCCGATGGCACGATTTCTGTAACCATCAAAAATGTGGAAGAAGTCATCAATCGCATATAAAAATAGCTGCCAGGCTCTTCTCAAGGAGTCTCTGGCAGCTATTTTTATTTATTGTTGAGTTGATCCAAAGCGGGTTTGGGTACATCTTCTTGTGAGACTTCTTCCCAACTGAGGACACCTTTGCGGGGATTGACTAATAGTTTCAGATAAGCTCCTTCTCGTAGGGGCTTGGAGCGGTGTTCATTCATTTTAACGATCTTCTCTTCACCTGATTCATTATAAGCCGCTTGTTCATATTTATAAATATCTTGAGCCACACCATCACTGGCAATTGATGTTGAGTGGGTACCGCTGGTAGTGATTTCGGTGTAGTAAGCAGTGCCGCCATAGTAATAACGGTAGGCAAAGAAACAGCCGCCTAAGAAAACGCCAAAGACGATCAAACTCGCAATGATTTTTTTCATTCCTGTTCACCTCATATCTATTATGCTATAAAAAAGCAGACCCGTCCAACTATTTTATCAAAATCAAAGCAAATCTTAGAAATTTTGAATAAAAACGGCGAACAATGAAGGAAACAATATTCTTGACTTTGACTAAATTTGACCTATAATAGAGATAGATTTAAACTTACAAAAAATAAGTAAGAAAGAATTTTTTACTTTTGTAAGGAAAAGTCTATAATTGATAGTAGAGCCGATCCAACGGCGCTACATCTCATTTAGGAGGGAAATTATTATGGCAAAACAACATTATGATCGTAGTAAACCACATGTAAACATTGGTACAATTGGACACGTGGATCATGGGAAAACGACACTGACTGCTGCCATTACGACAGTTCTTGGTAAAAAAGGACTCGCTAATCCGCAAGATTACGCAAGTATTGATGCGGCTCCTGAAGAACGGGAACGTGGTATCACGATCAACACCGCTCACGTTGAATATGAAACAGAAAAACGTCACTATGCTCACATTGATGCTCCAGGACACGCGGATTATGTTAAAAATATGATTACCGGTGCTGCCCAAATGGATGGTGCGATTTTAGTTGTATCCGCAACAGATGGTCCAATGCCTCAAACTCGGGAACATATCTTGCTTTCGAGACAAGTTGGTGTGAAACATCTGATTGTTTTCTTGAACAAAATCGATTTAGTCGATGACGAAGAATTGATCGATTTAGTGGAAATGGAAGTAAGAGAACTACTATCTGAATATAATTTTCCAGGTGATGACATTCCTGTTATCAAAGGTTCGGCATTAAAAGCGTTGGAAGGAGACCCTGATGCAGAAGCTGCCATCATGGAATTAATGGATACAGTAGATAGCTATATCCCAACACCAGAGCGGGATACAGACAAACCATTACTCTTACCAGTTGAAGATGTCTTTTCGATTACTGGACGAGGAACAGTTGCTTCCGGACGGATCGATCGGGGAACAGTTCGGGTAGGCGATGAAGTAGAAATCGTCGGTATCAAACCTGAAACCCAAAAAGCTGTAGTGACAGGCGTCGAAATGTTCCGCAAGACGATGGACTTTGGGGAAGCCGGCGACAATGTAGGTGTCTTGCTAAGAGGGATCACTCGTGACGAAATCGAACGAGGACAAGTGTTGGCTAAACCAGGTTCGATCACACCACATACAAAATTCCAAGCAGAAGTTTATGTATTGACGAAAGAAGAAGGTGGTCGTCATACACCATTCTTCAACAACTATCGTCCACAATTTTATTTCCGTACAACGGATGTGACAGGGAACATTACATTGCCTGAAGGAACAGAAATGGTGATGCCAGGTGACAACGTGACCATCGATGTGGAATTGATTCATCCAATTGCCGTTGAAAATGGAACGACGTTCTCTATTCGTGAAGGTGGCCGCACAGTTGGTTCCGGTATCGTTACTGAAATCGAAAAATAAATCAGTGTTTCAACAAAAATGAAGCAGTGACTAGAGCCTTTTAGGACAGTCACTGTTTCTTTTTCTAAATTTCTTTGTGATTTTATTAAGGATTTTAGATGATGGAAAACAAACCTAGTCAGCAAATAAGTTTCATAGTAGGATAGAAGCTGACACTAAAAAGATAGGATGTTTTTCCATGAGAAAACTGCGACGATTTTTTATTTTTATAGCAAAAATAGCTGGAGTCCTGTTGCTTATCGGCGGACTGTTTTTAGGCTATAAAAATTATACAGCTCTAAAGAAAGTGTATTCTTATGAAGAAACAATCGCTGAGCAAACAGAAAAATATGGCATCAGCGACTATCAGGAATTAGCGATGAGTATTATGTTGACTGAATCAAAAGGGGAAGGAAACGACCCGATGCAAAGCTCAGAGAGTGCTTACGGAAAACAAAATCAATTTGAAAATGCTCAAGACAGTATCGAGCAGGGAGTGGCTTATCTGGCTAAACTGATCAAAAAATCTGTTGACATGGACTGTGATCTGTGGACCGCCGTTCAAGCCTATAATTTTGGGACAGACTATATTGATTATGTAGCCAAGAATGGTGGCGAAAATACGCTAGAACTGGCAGAGTCCTATTCAAAAGAAGTGCTTTCTCCTTTGTTAGGAAATGATAATGAGCAAACCTATCGTTACTGGGGGTGGCAGTCGATCACTTATAATGGCGGTTATTTGTATCACAATGGTGGCAATTTATTTTATGCAGATGTGGTAAAATTCAATCAATGGAAGATAAAAATGGGTAGTATTTTGTTTTCTTGAAAGTCTCTGAAATCAAGCAGGTAAAAGACTTGAAAAAACAATAAAATATGATAGAATCAATATGAGTGATTCTGTCTAATTATTCGTCGCACTGATTCTGATTGGTGCGATTTTTTACCTAATGAATACGGGAATACTTACCGAATGGAGGTGAGTGGATGGCACGAATACCTCAAACGGTCATTGATGATATTCGAGAACGAAGCAATATCGTTGATATCGTTGGTCAGTACGTCCAGTTGAAGAAATCTGGGAAAAACTATTTTGGATTATGTCCCTTCCACAACGAAAAGTCACCTTCTTTTTCTGTGGCAGAAGATAAGCAGATCTACCATTGTTTTGGCTGTGGCCGCGGAGGCAATGTCTTTGGTTTTTTGCAAGAGTTAGAAGGATTAAGTTTTCCAGAATCTGTTTTGAAAGTTGCAGAAATCAGTGATATCCCTTTAGATGAGCAATACAAGCAAACCGAAGCAATTGATGCAACCTCTTCTCAGCAAAATCAATTGATCGCGTTGCATGAAAAAGCTGCTGAAGTCTATCATCACATGTTAGTCAATACGGCTGCCGGGCAAGGCGCATTGGATTATTTGCTGGAACGCGGATTGACGATGGCACTGATTGACGAATTTCAGATTGGTTTTGCGCCTAACGAGCGTGCCTTTTTGGAAAAAGTTTTTTTGAATGAAAAAGCAAATGCGGCATTTTTTGCGGATACAGGTCTCTTTGTACAAAGGAACGATGGGCAACTTGCTGACCGTTTTTATCAAAGAATCATGTTTCCGATTCGGAACCCTCAAGGAAAGACCATCGGTTTTTCTGGACGCTGGTTTCAAACGGAACAGGATGATAGCAAAGACCAGCCCAAGTATTTGAACAGTCCGGAAACAATGCTTTTCAATAAGCGTGAAGTACTTTTCAACTTTGATAAAGCCCGGCGATCAATCCGAAAAGAAGGCCAAGTCTTTCTATTTGAAGGCTTTATGGATGTAATTGCAGCGTGGCAATCAGGAATTGAGAACGGGATCGCTTCAATGGGAACTAGTTTGACGAACCAGCAGATTGCCAATATTGAACGTGTCGCTACAGAAGTCATCCTTTGCTATGATGGTGACCAGGCAGGAATCAATGCAACGAATCGCGGGATTGATCTTTTACAAGAACATAGCCGCGTGAATCTCTCCGTCGTTCGAGTCCCTGAACGTCTGGACCCGGATGATTATGTGCGAAAGTATGGTACAGAGGCCTTTTTCAAACTGGCCATGCATGGCAGAGAAACGGTGTTTGCATTCAAAATGGACTTTCATCGTGCCAATCGCAATTTGGCCAATGAAAAAGAACAGATCGATTATGTCCAAGAGGTCTTGCAAGAATTACAGCATGTAGATTCTTTGCTAGAACAAGACCGATACTTGACACAACTTTCAACTGAATTTCATATTAGTCGAGAAACACTACAGACGCAATTGCGTCAGTTAAAACAGACGCAGCCGACCCCAACGCCTTCACCGCCAGTTCGTGAAGCAGTGAGTGTAGCACCACCGCCACCACGACAGCAACGGAAAACTCAGGTAGAAAAGGCGGAGGAATTACTGTTATATCGTCTGTTCCATGACAATACGCTGAATCCTCGTTTTAAAAGTACCGGTGTTGCGTTTATTCATGATAAATACCAACAAATCTATTTTTTATACGATGCGTATATGGAAACCGAAGAGCAATTTATCCTAGCAAAATTCTTGGATTTTTTGAAAGATGAACAAATGAAACAACAAGTGATCGAGATCGCTGATATCAAGGCTTCTGAAGAGGGGACGGAACAAGAATTCCAAGACCTTCTGCAGGTATTTCGTAAGTCGGGCATTGCTGAAGAAATCAATCAAAAACGAATCCAGCAGCAAGAAGCACGACAAAAAGGAAACCAGCAATTAGAGTTGGAATTAGCAATTGCGATCATTGATTTGACCAAACGGTTGAAACAAGCTAAATAGCGAACTGAAAGGGGCTTTCTTTCATGGCAGAAGAAACAAAGAAAACATATGACAAAGCTGTTGCCGAATTTATCAAAGAAAACAAACCAAAAGGACAAGTCGTTTATGACGAACTAACCAATCATTTAGCGACCCCTTATTCTTTAGATGCAGACGCAATGGACAAGCTGATCCAAAAACTGGAAGACTCAGGGATCAGTGTAGTAGATGAGAATGGGGAGCCTTCCGTTCATAGTTTGAAGAGCAATGAAAAGCAGCAAGCAACGCAACCACAAGAAGATCTTTCCGCTCCTACGGGTGTCAAGATCAATGATCCGGTACGGATGTATCTGAAAGAAATCGGACGCGTACCCTTATTGACTGCCGAAGAAGAAGTAGCCCTTGCTTTAAAAATCGAAGAAGGCGACCAAGAAGCGAAACAACGGTTAGCTGAAGCCAACTTACGTCTCGTTGTAAGTATTGCGAAACGTTACGTTGGTCGGGGGATGCAGTTTTTGGACTTGATCCAAGAAGGAAACATGGGCTTGATGAAAGCTGTTGAAAAATTCGATTACCGCAAAGGATTCAAGTTCTCGACTTATGCCACTTGGTGGATTCGTCAAGCAATCACTCGTGCTATTGCCGACCAAGCACGGACGATTCGGATTCCAGTCCATATGGTGGAAACAATCAATAAATTGATTCGAATCCAACGGCAATTACTGCAAGATCTAGGTCGCGAACCGACACCGGAAGAAATCGGAGCAGAAATGGATCTGCCAACTGAAAAAGTACGTGAAATCTTGAAAATCGCACAAGAGCCAGTTTCATTGGAAACACCGATCGGTGAAGAGGATGATTCTCATCTAGGCGATTTTATCGAAGATCAAGATGCGACAAGTCCCGCCGAACATGCAGCCTACGAATTGTTGAAAGAACAACTGGAAGACGTACTAGATACGTTGACCGATCGTGAAGAAAATGTTTTGCGATTGCGTTTTGGTATCGATGATGGTCGGACACGTACTTTAGAAGAAGTCGGAAAAGTTTTTGGTGTAACGAGAGAACGGATTCGTCAGATCGAAGCAAAAGCGTTACGTAAATTACGCCATCCATCCCGCTCAAAACAATTAAAAGATTTTCTAGAATAAAACTGAGACCACAAAGACTTTTCCAAGAAGTATGCTTGGAGAAGTCTTTTTCTTGTGGTTTAGCCAACTTTCGTAGGAAAAGTAATGAACTTAATAAAAACGTAACGAAGCAAGTGTTGGCTAATTGCTTTGAATATGATAAATTTAATTTTGTGAATCATTTACACGAAGGTGAATCATTTTGGTACAGAGAGTTTTTTCACCAAAGCCAGTGAATAAAGGGCAAGTCTATAAGTGTGATATTCTGTAGTAAAATGAAACCTTTCAACGATGAACAGATACCTGCCGAAGCAGGTTCAAAATAAAAGGAGCAAATTCGAACAAATGATGAAAACATGTCCTCAATGTGGATTTGAATCAATTGATGCACAAAAGAAATGTCCAAACTGCGGCTTTGAGTTTGTTAAGTCGGATGAGGCAAATGAAAAAGAAGCCCCTCATACGAATGAGACGGTATCCGAAAAGAATCCGCAGCAAAATGATGATATCCGCTGGTCTGATTTTAAGGATGTTCCCTTAGGTGAATTAATTGAACATTTCGAAGACAAGAATGAAACTGATGAGTCAAAGAACAATCAGTCAGAAGACGACGTAAACGTGCAAGAGCTGATGACGAACCCAAATATAGAACAGACACCCGTTTCAAAAGAAACGCTATCAGATGCGTCCGAAACGATCGAATCACAGTCACTTGAATATCAGTCAGCAGAACAATCGATGCACAGTGGAAATGAAAGCAATGAAGTGTCTGGATCAGACAAAGGAATCCAATCGATCGCAGAAAGTTCCGCAGAGCCCAATGATTTAGTAGATTCAGCCGAGGTCCCTGAAGATCACGATTCGGCTATTTTATCTGCTTATATTCGTCAACATAAAAATTCAGAGATGGATGAAGATGCGACAGATGTTCCAGTGATACCGGAAGTCACGGACGATAAAGAGGCTCTTCCTCTAACGGAGGAACAATCTCAATCTGGATTAGAAGATGAACAAACTGATACTGCAGCGATTACTGAATCTTCAGAAAGCCCTCAATCAACAGAGAGTCCGCAACCGAAAATTGAAGCAGAAGAAACAAAGCTTGCCGAAATTCCAGAAAAAACAGCGGTATCTGAAAATACGAAGAGTAAAACCGATCCACTGCCCAAAAATAAAAAGTCACGCAAAAAATTCTATGTAGCGGCTGCGGCGTTGGTACTTGTTTCTGCAGGTGGCTGGTATTATTACGAAGAGACCGCTCATCAAGAACAAATTGCGACAGCAAGTGAGCTGGACCAGATCGAAGCGGATCTAGCCGATTTTTATACCGACGATAACCAAGAATTTATCAAAGCAGACAAAACAACTACGCAATTGACGGCATTGACTGATCGACTAGCCAAGTATAAAACGGAAAGCCGTTACCCGGACTTGTTGGCTCAGTCTGAAACAATCAAAGAAAAGATGGCGACTCTTTCGGAAATCAATGGGTATTTCACTAGTCCAGTGATCATTGAAGATCAATTGCAGAAGGTTTCCTTAAAAGAGCCTTCGGCAGTGACTATGTCAAAAAGAACAGCTGAAACACCATTCGATCAATTAGTAAATCGGGCGATTGATCAAGGGCAAAAAGAGTATGCCCAGATCGAAGAAGTACGAAATGCAGTCAAAAGCATGGTTGCTTTGAATAAAGAGGGTGAACTTTCTGACAAAGTCACGCGAAAAAGCTACAATGATTTAGTGAAGAAGATCGATGCATTGTCGATTGCTTCTTTAAAAGAGCAATTGACTGCTGAGATAGCACCGATTGATTCTGCACTGAAGAAAAAAGAAGCTGCTGAGAAGGCTGCTAAAGAGAAGGCGGCCCAAGAAGCAGCTCAGGCACAAGCGGAAAAAGCCGCCGCAGCTCAAGAAACAACTACGGCTAACAATAGCCAGTCTTCTGAAGCTGATTATGTATTATCGCCGAATACACCAACGAATACCAATAATCAACCAATCATTCCAGCACGTGAAAGTGATTTGGCAGACTCTAGCAATCCGGCTTGGAATTGGGCGCCTGGTGTCCAAGAAAAGATCATTGCAACCGCAATTGCTCGCGGCTATGTCGTTGAAGGGGGTTATACCTTTGAGCGCGTACGAATCGTGAATGGAGAAGGTTACTATAATTTTTATGCGACCAACAACCAAGGCTCCTTGTTGAAAGGAACCGGTGATTCCGCTTTTCCAATGTATCTCTTTACAGTGAATGCCAAAACCGGGTATTTCCGTGGAAATGGAAATGATCATACGATTCGGTGATGGGTGACACTTAGAAAATTTTCAGCATAATTACATTATTGAATCAAAAAACAGCTTGTTTCTCCTCCGGCTTTTCGATATGATGGATGATAATCAATCGGAAACGGAGGTTTTTTTGTTGCAGAAAATTGAAAGATATGAACAGTTCAGTGATGGAGTTATTGCCTGTATTCCAACGATTCTGGGTTATCTAGGCATTGGTTTTGCAATGGGAGTCGTGGGGAAAGGAATCGGCTTGACGGTCATTGAAGTCCTCTTGATGTCGATCATTGTCTATGCTGGAAGTGCCCAGTTTATCATCTGTGCCCTTTTGGCTATTCAAGCACCGTTTACTTCGATCGTTGCGACAGTTTTCTTAGTAAACTTACGCCACTTTTTGATGAGTTTATCGGTAGCACCTTATTTCCGTTCTGCTTCATTAGTGTCAGGAATTGGCATCGGCACATTGCTGACAGACGAATCCTATGGAGTTTTAACGACAGCTTTGCAACAAAACAAACCAATCACTACCCGATGGACTCACGGATTGAATGTCATGGCCTATTTAAGTTGGATCTTTGCCACTTTCTTAGGAGCGTTGTTAGGGTCATATATTCCTGATTCTGAAGCATTAGGACTGGACTTTGCACTAGTGGCTATGTTTGTTGGCTTATTCCTTTTTCAAGTAGAGGTGCCTTTAAAAAAGAAGACCAAGCAGACGGTGCTGGTGCTAGCCGCTGTGGTAATTTCATTGGTCCTTTTTATGCGAATTTCAACAGCTGAAGTAGCCGTGATTGCTGCCACTTTGATTGGATGTTTGATAGGGACGGTGACACATCATGATTGATTTTGTTATACTGATGATAGCTTGTGGTGTCGTTACTTGGATACCTCGGGTGCTGCCCTTTTTATTTTCGAAGAAATTAGTTTTTCCTGAAAGATTCACGATCTTTCTAAGCTACTTGCCCCTTTGTATTCTTGGAGCGCTGCTTGTTCAAAATCTGTTGGTTTTTCGTGAAGGACAATTTCCATTACTTAAAGTCAAAGAAACCGTTGCTTGTTTACCAGCGCTAGTGGTCGGTTATTATACAAAAGATTTGATGAAGATCGTTGTTACAGGCGTCATCACGATGGCGGCGATTCGATTCTTTTTCTAGTAAATCATTTCTAAGGAGAGAAAAAATGAAAGACTTATTGGCATCCGTTTTTAGCGGATTGATCATTGATGAGAATGATCAAAATTACTTTGTACAAAAAAATGGTCTGACTTTTCGCTTATCAAAAGCAGAAGGAGAGCACCATCTTGGAGAAGCTGTGGAGGGTTTTGGTTATCAGAATCAAAAACAAGAACTCGTAATCACTACGGAGATTCCTAAAAGCCGCCAAGGACATTATGCTTTCGGAACTGTCACGGACAGTCGTCGAGATCTAGGCGTCTTTGTCGATATTGGTCTCAAAGATAAAGATATGGTGGTATCATTAGATGAATTACCAACAATGCGGGAACTTTGGCCAAAGAAAGGCGATCGCTTGATGGTCAGCTTGACAGTGGATGAAAAGGATCGAATCTGGGCTTCTTTAGCGGATGAAAAGATTTTTAAAGCATTGAGTAAACGTGGTTCAGAGACGTTGAAGAATGCTGACATTACAGGGACAGTCTATCGCTTGAAACTTGCGGGAACTTACTTACTCACAGATGATTTCTACATTGGCTTTATCCATCCTTCCGAAAGATACCAAGAACCACGTTTAGGAGAAGTTGTCTCAGGACGAGTAATTGGTGTTCGCCCGGATGGTGTTCTGAATTTATCATTGAAGCCTCGTGCTTATGAAGCAATTTCAAATGATGCCGCTATGATCATGACATTCTTGGATCGAGCTGCAGATCATCGTATTCCTTTTACTGATAAATCGACACCAGAAGAGATTCTGCAGACATTCGGTATCAGTAAAGGCCAATTCAAGCGGGCGATCGGTACCTTGATGAAACAGCGTTTAGTGGAACAAAAAGACGGCTTCACCATCAAAGTCGAAAAATCCAATTGAGAATGCTTGTATCTTTTCTCATTCTAATTTATAATGATTACAATATTATCTAAGAGTTGACGTCTCTTAGATTAGAATCGTTATAAATTAGCGATGTATGGAGGCCTGTATGAATACAACTGCTGCTTTAAAGAAGACAAAAAAACAACTTCATGAATCAGGATTTAAATTGACTCCACAACGAGAAGCTACCTTGTTGGTTCTTTTGGAGAATGAGAAAGATCATTTATCTGCAGAAGAAATTTTCTTTTTTGTGCGCAAAAAAAGTCCAGAAATCGGACTAGCCACAGTGTATCGTACATTAGAAATCTTAACTGATCTAAAAATCGTGGACAAGGTGAGTTTCAATGACGGCGTTTCTCGTTACGATCTGCGCAAAGAAGGAGCAAAGCATTTCCATCACCATCTGCTTTGTTTAGAGTGTGGCAGTATCGAAGAAGTAGAAGAAGATCTGCTGACAGGTGTCGAAGACATCGTAGAGAAAAAATACCATTTTCTAGTAAAAGACCACCGATTGACTTTTCATGGAGTGTGTCAGAAGTGTCAGACAAAAAATGCAGCGAAGTTGAGTGAAGCGTAATTGCTCCTCAGCTTTTTTTGTGGTTGAACTACTATCATATCAAGCTTTAATTTGTTATGATAAAGAGGTTGAAAGTAGGGGGGACGTGTATGAAAGAACAGATCATCGATTATTTGCATTATCTGACGATTGAGCGGGGGCTATCCCAAAATACCCGTAAAAGTTATGAGCGCGACCTAGAGCAGTACCTTACATTTTTGACGGAACAGCACATCAAAGATTGGCAGGCGGTGGATCGTGTCTTGATCCTCTCTTTTTTGCAGCAATTGCAGCAATCAGGGAAATCCTCGGCGACCATTATTCGAATGGTATCAAGCTTGAGAAGGTTTCATCAATTTCTCCGTCAAGAACGCTTTACGGATCATGATCCTATGCAGCACATCGATTCCCCAAAAAAACAACAGAAACTGCCTGATACATTGAGCCTTTCTGAGGTTGAGCGCTTGATCGAGACACCGGATACCAAAGAAGTGTTGGGAATCCGCGATCGTGCGATTTTAGAAGTGATGTATGCTACCGGCCTTCGGGTCAGTGAACTGATCGGGTTGCAACTGAAAGACCTTCATTTAAGCATGGGTCTGTTGCAGACGACAGGGAAAGGTGACAAGGAACGAATCGTTCCTTTAGGAGATCTGGCGATTCAGTGGATCGAAACTTACTTGGAAGAAGCACGCCCTTTTTTGACTCGGAAACATCCAGAAGAGAGTCATCTTTTTGTCAATAATCATGGAAAACAACTTTCTCGTCAAGGAATCTGGAAAAACTTAAAGGCCCTCGTGCGCAAGGCAGGCATTACAAAAAATGTGACGCCACATACGCTAAGGCATAGTTTTGCCACCCATTTATTGGAAAATGGTGCCGATTTGCGTACCGTTCAAGAATTATTAGGGCATGCAGATATATCCACGACACAGATCTATACTCATATTACGAAAAAAAGGATGACGGAAGTGTATAAGCAGCACTTTCCTCGTGCCTAGAAATAGAGGAAGACATGGAAGAAATCAATATCAAACTAGATGTCTTTGAGGGACCGTTGGATCTGTTGCTGCATCTGATCCAAAAATTGGAGATCGATGTCTATGATATTCCAATTGCAGCGATCACCGAACAATATATGCAATATATTCATGCAATGAAAAGTTTAGAGTTAGAAGTTGCCGGAGAATACTTGGTGATGGCTGCTACACTGATGGCAATCAAAAGCCAGATGCTGCTGCCAAAACAAGAGATCTTGATTGAAGAAAACGATCCTTATGAAGAAGATCCAAGGGATATGCTGGTTGCTCAGCTATTGGAATACCGTAAATACAAATACGCAGCCGAACAATTATCCGAAAAAGCGGAAGAACGAAGTTTATACTTTACGAAAGATCCGATGGATGTCGATGCCTATAAAGAAAAAAGTGATGAATTGGCAGCCAACCGGTTCAACACGATCGATTTATTTTTGGCTTTTCATAAAATGCTTGAAAAGAAAAAGAGTCGGAAAGTACTGGAGACAAAGATCACACCAGATGAAAGTACCATTGATGAAAAAATGGCGACGATCCAATTGGAAATGCAGCAACGAAATGCCAAAAAGGGACGACGTTTTGATTCTTTTTTCACCAATTACAGCAAAACAGAAGTCGTTACCACTTTCATGGCATTATTAGAATTAATGAAAAAAGGATATATTCGAGTAGAGCAAGAAGGAAACTATGAATCGATCTTGCTTTACCCAGCAGGTAAAACAGATGAGTAAATATAGTGAAATAGAAGCGATTCTCTTTGTCGTAGGAGATGAAGGGATCGGATTAGAAGAATTAAGCTACTTAGTCAATAGCAAAACTGTGGCTGTCTATCAGTACTTGCAAGAATTGAATCAGCGTTATGAAGAAAATGAAGATTCAGCTTTGCATATTTTAGAAGTTGGGAATCATTTTGTTTTGTCCACAAAGAAAGAAGTCGCACCGTTATTAAAGAAATACGCAGAATCGCCAATGGGCAACTCTCTTTCGCAAGCTGCGTTAGAGACATTGTCGATCATTGCCTACAAGCAACCGATCACACGAATCGAAGTAGAAGAGATTCGTGGGGTCCAGTCCAGCGGCTCCGTACAGAAATTAGTCGCAAAACGATTGATCGAGGAAAAAGGCCGTGTTGATGGACCAGGTCGAGCAATTTTATATGGAACCACTGAATACTTCATGGATTACTTTGGCCTAAAATCATTAGCCGAATTACCTGATATTCAAGCAATGGAAGACGAACTCGAAGAAGATGGACCAGTGGATCTTTTTTATGATCGTTACAAACAAGAAGGAGACTCATAATGGAACGTTTGCAAAAAGTAATCGCACATGCTGGAATCACTTCTCGCAGAAAAGCAGAAGAGTTGATTGTGGCAGGTCGTGTCAGTGTCAATGGTCAAATTGTTAAGGAACTAGGAGTACAGGTGAGTGCCAAAGATCGCGTGGAAGTTGACGGTGTCCCAATTGAACAAGAATCGCCCGTCTACTATATGCTCTATAAACCACGTGGCGTAATCTCAGCAGTAACTGACGATAAAAAAAGGAAAGTTGTTTTAGACTTTTTTACTGAAGTTCCAGAACGTCTCTACCCAATCGGACGATTGGATTATGATACTTCAGGTTTATTATTGCTGACCAATGACGGCGATCTTTCACAAAAACTGATGCATCCAAAACATGAAGTGGATAAAGTCTATGTGGCAAAAGTGAAAGGAATCGCTGATAAAAAACAACTATTGCCCTTGTCTAGAGGAATTCGGATCGAAGGCAAGAAAACCGCACCTGCTCGCTTTGAGATTTTGTCGACAGACGCTGCTACTCAAACAAGTATCGTCCAATTGACGATTCATGAAGGCCGTAATCATCAAGTGAAAAATATGCTTAAAGCAGTTGGTTTACCGGTCCAAAAATTGAAACGGGAAATGTATGGTTCGTTGACATTAGCTGGGTTGCGCCCTGGAGAGTATCGGGAGTTGACGAAAAAAGAAGTCAATGAATTAAAAAAACAAGTGAAATAACCAGCACACAGCAAAAGATGCTTAAAAAATTTGTCAATCGAGAATTTTTGTGTATAATGAAACATGTATTATAAATAAAAGGTTCGTCTTCAGGGGCAGGGTGCAATTCCCGACCGGTGGTGATAGTCCACGACCTACTTCTTTTGAAGTAGCTGAATCGGTGAAATTCCGATACCGACAGTAAAGTCTGGATAAAGAAGATAGAGCGTATTTGATTTGCCTATGGTTTTTCAAATGCCCTCTTTTTCCCTGTGGAAAAGAGGGCATTTTTTACTTTGTCTGGCGCCGACAAGTAAGGAATCAAGGAAATTTAATAGGTTCGTTTGAAGAGGAATCCTGAACTTAGGAGGATTTGTATTAATGAACAACAAAACAAGAAAAATGGTAACAATAGCAATGTGTGCAGCAATGGGAACAGTCTTACAGTTTATTGCGTTTCCCATCATCCCGGCGTTTAGCTTTTTGAAAATCGATTTTAGCGATATTCCAGTAATGATCGTCATGTTTTTATTCGGTCCTTTTGCTGGCGTGGCAACCGCGTTTCTACGTTCTCTCTTACACTTGTTTCTATCTGGTTTTTCACCAGCAGATCTCGTGGGAGACACGGCAAGTTTCTTGGCATCCTGTGTCTTCACTTTGCCAATGTACTACTTTTTCCGTAAAGGGATCCATGCGAAAAATAAATTCGTGGGAGTGGTCACAGGAATCCTCGCATTAACTGCTTTTATGAGTATTGCCAATCTATATGTCATCACACCATTGTACCTGCGCTTCTTTGGTGTTACAGCAGATCAATTCCTTGGCATGTCATTAGCGCGTTATGTCAGCATCGGTATTATTCCTTTTAACTTGATCAAAGGAGTTATCGTCAGTGGGGTCTTCTTGATCCTTCATGCGAAGTTGTTGCCTTGGTTGGCTCGTAAACAACCGCAACATTCACCAGTTGGAAAATAATAAAAAAGATCGTATGTTGCTTTTGAGCAAACGCGATCTTTTTATTTTTCTAACAGTATCGCCCGAGTAGGACACTTTTTATATGCAGCTAAGACTTTTTCTTGCTGATCTTCTATGATAAACTGTTGCCGAGCGGCTGGTTCTTGAGCAAATAAGACGATACCATCTTCATCATAATCAAAAATATCAGGGGCACAGACCGCACATAATCCACAAGCGATACAGCGCTCAGGAATGATTTTGCAGCGTTGAGACATGGAATTGTTTCCTTTCTGGAGGTAAGTATAGACATATGGATGCTTTTATTTTAGCGTTGTTTCATCATTCTGACAAGTTGCGTCCGTCAACCATTTATCAAATACTTTACGGCAAACGAACGAGTTCAGTATTGAGTTATGCTTTTTTTTATGATCGCTTAGGTTACTTTCAAGCAATGCCGAATCTTGAAGAGGATGAATTTAATAAAAGAATCACGGCGCTGATTGCTGCCAAACAACTTGTAGCAGATGAAAAAGGGTTTCTCCAGACAGTTGCACCTGCAACGCTTACTGAAGTAGAGACACTCTGCCGTCATTTAAATTATTTTCAATTCGGTCGCCGGGGGGAACAGATGTGGCGCTTGGTACAGCTGCTTGTTCAAGCGGCTGCTTTTCAAGAAATCAGTAATCGATATATTCCTGTGGAGAACACTCCTATGTTCACAGAACCGGTTCGGCAGCTGATTCGGCAGCACCCAAAATTGAAGCAGGCGTTGTTTACTGAGCTTTGGACAGTCTTCGAGCAGATTCCGGGAGAATTTGCCGACTTTTTGGCAGGGACGTTGACAGGACCTGAGCAAATTGGTCAGACTTTTTTTCAGCTGTTACCAGATAACTACCAAAAAATGCCTTGGAATCAGTTTTTTCCAGCGGCAGCGATCCACTGCTTTTTATCAGTGGCAAAGAAGCAATCTCCTCTTTTAGCAGCAGGGTTAAACCCGTTTTATCAAGAAAACCTCAACCAAAGCATGCTGAAGACCCGTCGCTTATTTCTCAGCGGGAAGTCGATTGAGGAAATCATGGCACTTAGACAGATCAAGCGAGGAACAGTCAACGATCACTTGATTGAATGGGCGATCATCGATGATCAGTTTCCTTATCACTATTTTGCCACAAAGCAGCAGTTCCCTCCATTGTCATGGAAATTACCTTATCACATTCTTCAAAAAGAAGTGCCGCTGGATTTTTTAAGCATCCGAATCAATCAAATTGCACAAAAGCGAGGGATCCTATGTTAGAACAGGCGCTCAAACACTATTTTGGTCATTCCCATTTTCGGACAGGTCAAAAAGAAGTGATCCAATCGGTTCTGAATCATCAGGATACATTAGCAATCATGCCCACTGGTAACGGCAAAAGCTTATGCTATCAACTGCCGGGTTATTTGCTGGAAGGGTTGGTAGTAATCGTATCACCATTGCTTTCTTTGATGGAAGATCAAGTGTATAGTTTGCAAAAAAATGGTGAGAGACGAGCGATCGCTTTTAACAGTCTCTTATCATTCGCTGAACGAAAATTTGTTCTTAGCCATCTACAGCAGTATAAATTTTTATTTATTAGTCCCGAGATGCTTGTTCAAAAGACGATTCTCCAAGCATTGGCAAATAGTAGAATCGCATTGCTGGTCGTAGATGAGGCACACTGTGTTTCTCAGTGGGGGATCGATTTTCGACCAGAATACCTTCAGCTAGCTGCGGTCAAACAACAATTAAAAGCACCAACGACTCTGGCTTTGACTGCCACGGCAACCGAACAGGTGGCACGAGATATTCAACAAAACCTTTTAGGAAAAACGCATCAAGTTTTTCGCTATGGAATGGATCGCAAAAATATTGGACTGATCGTTGATAAAAGCGGCGAAGAAAAAGACACGCTTTTAATGCATTACTTGCAGCAATTGTCAGGTGCGGGAATTATTTATTGTGCCACTAGAAACAAGGTGGAAGAACTTTATCAAAAATTACGCGGCAAGTATTCTGTGGGGTATTATCACGGTGGATTAGCCAGTGATCAGCGTAAAGTCCTTCAGCAGCAGTTTAGTCGGAACGAGCTGCAGTTATTGATCGCCACAAATGCTTTTGGAATGGGGATCAATAAACAAGATATTCGCTTTGTGATCCATTATGATCTGCCGGATTCGTTAGAAAACTATAGTCAAGAAATTGGCCGAGCAGGTCGAGATGGCAAGCAAAGCTATGCGATCTTACTCTATCGTCCTGGAGACGAAACCATCCATTATTTCTTTCAAAAGGAACTAAGTGCAGAAAGAGAACAGCTGGAAATGACGCCGCAATCTTTGATGCTTTCCCCATTGCAGGAAAAATGGCAAGCAAAAATCAATGAGCATGGTGCCAACAAATGGTTTGCTATTTTAAAGCAAAATGAGTGGGAAAAAAAGCAGCAGCTAAAAACGATGCTCGAATACATTCACTGTACTAGTTGTCGACGGTGTTTTTTATTGGCTCATTTTGACGAAGAAAAACAACCGCTTGACCAGTGTTGTGATATCGATGGTATTGTAATTCGGCT
The DNA here is from genome assembly GCF_040910045.1 of Enterococcus sp. RTP21361st1_A6_RTP21361_211029. Classification (NCBI taxonomy): domain Bacteria; kingdom Bacillati; phylum Bacillota; class Bacilli; order Lactobacillales; family Enterococcaceae; genus Enterococcus; species Enterococcus sp. RTP21361st1_A6_RTP21361_211029. The sequence goes on from NZ_JBDGBK010000013.1 coordinate 48,667, forward strand.
TGACCAAAAGGAATTCAAGCCGCAAAGAAAGAACTCGTGGCAGGAACGTTTACTAAAAATTTTTAAAGAAACAAATTGAATCGTTTTTTAAAAGACAGTTCGATTCAAGCTATGTTATAATACATCGGAAGGATATTAGGAGGTAATACGAGTGAGCAAGAAAGACAAAAACTATAATTCAGAAAATCAAGAGCCGTGGGAACAACCAATTTATGATACAGAATATGAAGATTCTGCCTCACGATCACAACAGCGGAAACAAAAACGCGGGAATTCACTCTTTTTGACGATCGTCTTAGTTTTACTTTTCTTGATCGTTGCAATTCCTGTTGGCGCGGGGATTTGGGTCTTAAACCGCTCAAATGATACAGCAACTGTTGCCTCATCAACAAGTAGCAGTACAGTTGCCAGCACAGAATCATCGACTGTTGAGTCATCGACAAAAGTCAGTGAATCATCTACTTCCAGCAGTAGTTCGTCATCGTCATCATCATCTTCTTCCTCATCTGAAAGCAGTGAGTCTGAAGAGCCAGCGAACAGTGAAGCAGAAGGAAACAACACCCAGAACAATCAGGGAAATGCAGACCAAGGAACGACGAATCAAGGTGCAGCGAATCAGGGAGAAACCAACCAAGGAACAGAGCAATATACGACTGTTCAAGCTGGTGAAGGTCCAGAACAAGTAGCAGCACGTACAGGTATTTCTGTCGAGACTTTGTATCAATTAAACGGGATCGATCCAAGTAATTTCATGCTTTACCCAGGCGATACATTACGAATTAAATAAAAAACCGCTTTGGCGGTTTTTTTTCTTGAAAGTTAAAAGGCCGTTGATCGGTAGTTGTTGAGAAGGAGTAACAAATGAAAAAAATCAATATTGCCATCGATGGTCCAGCTTCATCGGGCAAAAGTACAGTGGCAAAAATTTTAGCTCAGCATTATGGATATGTTTATACGGATACAGGGGCAATGTACCGTAGTATCACTTATTTAGCTCTTAAAACAGGGTGCTCATTAGAAGATGAAAGCGGGCTTGTGGCATTGATCGATACTTATCCAATCACTTTTGCGCCAACTGAGACAGGACAAGATGTTTTTGTAGATGGAACAAAAGTGACAGAAGAGATTCGCCAGCCCGAGGTAACCAACGCTGTTTCCAAAGTTTCTGCTTATCAAAAAGTCCGGGAAAAACTGGTCCAACAGCAACAAAAAATTGCTGAAAATGGCGGTGTTGTAATGGACGGCCGCGACATTGGCACCGCAGTCTTACCTCAAGCGGAAGTAAAGGTTTTTCTCGTGGCGAGTGTAGAAGAACGAGCAGAAAGAAGATACAAAGAGAACCAGCAAAAAGGAATCACCACCTCCTTTGACACATTAAAAAAAGAAATCGAGCAAAGGGATTATTTAGATTCTCATCGAGAAATCTCTCCCTTGAAACAAGCCGATGATGCAGTTCGCATTGATACAACAGGAATGTCCATTACAGAAGTCGTTGCAGCGATTCAGCAAATCGTTGATCAAAAAATGGAATAATCAACCACTGGCGCTAGTCGACCTAAAAAAACAGAACCGAACGATTCTCATGAGAAATTTCATTAAATATCGGAATTTTCGCGTAGAAATATTGTTCGAACTCTGGGGTTTTTTAGGTCGGAGGGGCTATTTTTTTTGTATGAAACAG
>NZ_JBDGBK010000014.1:0-50330 GCF_040910045.1 Enterococcus sp. RTP21361st1_A6_RTP21361_211029
CACTTAATCAAAGTAAGATAACAAAAAATCTGAGCCAGAATGAGGTTCATTCTGACCCAGATTTGATTTTGTACAACTCATCAGTCCTTATTGACAAAGAGCCGAAAAAACCAGCTGATTGTCGCTAACCTACAACAACCAGCTGGTTTCTTCGCAGAGGATCTGCGCTATTTCAAAACATCCTTACTAGATTGAACCACAGGAATATATATTCTAAAAATCGTTCCTTGCCCAATCACACTTTCTGCAGTAATGCGCCCTTTATAACTTTCCAATAATTGCTTAGCAATGGATAGTCCTAACCCATTTCCCCCTTTGGTTCTTGCTCTCGCCTTATCCACTCGATAAAATCGATTGAAAATTTTATCCAAGTCATCTTTGCTGATTCCTTCACCAAAATCCTGAATTGCAATCTCAAACGTTTGTCGATCAGAAGAAATAGATAAATGGACCTCTTTGCGATCTGTGGAGTACTTGACGGCATTATCTAAGATGATAATAATAATTTGTTCGAAATGATTCCGATAAATTTTTAAAGTCAATTCGTGGTAAAGATCATCATCCAATGTGAAAACAAATTCCGGGTAAAGAATTTTAAAATTATTAAATACTTGGTATACGACTTCTTTAGCTTTTGTCGTTTCATTCGCATAGTGGACATCTACTTGCTCAGCTCTGGAAAGGTCGAGCATTTCCTGCACAAGTGTCTTCATTCGACTGATTTCTTGCATGCTGGCTGCAAGCGATTCATCTAATACTTCTGGATCGTCCTTGCCCCAGCGCTGCAACAGGCTCATATGTCCTTCAATGATTGCCACTGGTGTCCGTAATTCATGAGAAACGTCCTCTACAAACCGTTCTTGCTGCTCGATATATAGCCGCATACGGTCGAGCATCTCATTAAAGATGTCTGCCAAATCAGATAATTCATCATTTGTATTCAGTTCAGGCATATGCACGGTCGATTGGGGATTCTTTCGAACGGTTTCCATTGTATCCCGCAAAACTTTCAGTGGCTGCAAGAAATAAGCAGATAAGAAAAAACCTAAAACGCTACTGAGAATCAAGGAAACGACTTCAAGTATGATTAGCGTTAACAAGAGCTTACTGCGAATTTCATAAAATGAGGTCAGTTCATAAAATGTTTGAGCATAACCAATTTTTTCTCTCGTTTCTTTTGAGTAGATTGGCTGGATCGACAAAAAGCCTGTAATATTGTCCAATGTCACGATCGTGGGCGGCTTTCGCTGCACATCGATCAGAGAAAGATTATTTTCATGGGTTTTGAAAATCAATTCCTGATTCAGATTATAAACAAATAAGCTCAAAGGAGACTGACCTAACTCGGAAATAAACGAGTCGATCTTCATTAAGTTCCCATCAATTGTTGAAGTTCGGTCGTAGATGCTCGTATCACCACTATCGTTCTTAGTTAAATTGCGATAGGTACGCACCAATGTCAATTCTTGGTCTGAATTGGCTAACCTAGAAGCTACTTCCGACATCGTACGCTCCACGTTATTTTCTTCTTTAGCCACAAGCAGGTTGATAGACGTTTTGTAAGTGATGACTGCAAAAATTGTAAAAACAACAAATATAAAGAAAGAACTTGCGAAGGCCCACTTCACAGTCAAAGAAGGCCCCTTCAGTTCTTTTAGTTTTTTCATTCTTTTTTTTAAGCTCACGAACGCATCACGTATCCTGTCCCCCGAACAGTTTGGATATAGCTTTCTTCTCCAGGTACGTCGATCTTATTCCGTAGATAACGAATATACACATCGACTACGTTTGTTTCTACTTCTGTTTCATAACCCCAAACTTTGTTCAGCAGAACATCACGGGCTAAGACGACATTGACGTTCTCCATCAAAGTAAGAAGCAACTCGTACTCACGCTTCGTCAATTCAATAACATCACTGCCTCGACGCACCACACGGTTTTCTTTCTCGATGGTTAAATCACGATAAGTGATCGTCGTTTGCTTGGCAACATTTTTGTCTCCTTCAATGTCGATTCGACGTAACAGCGCACGCAAACGAGCTAGTAGCTCTTCAATCGCAAAGGGTTTCACAATATAATCGTCTGCTCCGTGATCTAGCCCTGAGACCCGATCGATCACTGAATCTCTTGCTGTCATCATAATGATTGGCGTATTTTTGGTCTGGCGCACACGACGGCAAACTTCTAATCCGTTTAGTTCTGGTAGCATCAAATCAAGTAAGATGGCATCCCATTCATTGTTCAACGCTGCATCCAATCCAGTTCTGCCATTATAATGTACTTCGGTATTATAGCCTTCATGCTTTAATTCTAATTCCACGAATCGAGCTAAGTTCTTTTCATCTTCAATGATTAGAATATTACTCATTAGTTAGAGCTCCTTTATCGGTTATTCTGCATATAGTTAGACACTATCTGCTTTATTTTATCATGTATCTAAAAAATAAAAAAGAGATTGACCGAAAGTTCTCACTGTTCGGTCATTCTCTTAATTTGTTCTCAATTGTTCGACTTATTCTTCCTCATACCAAGAGTAGTGGTAAATTCCTTCTTTGTCCGTACGTTCATACGTATGGGCACCGAAATAATCCCGCTGTGCTTGGATCAAGTTTGCAGGCAAACGATCTGAGCGATAAGAATCAAAATAAGCAATTGCTGAAGAGAATGTTGGGACTGGTACGCCAGCTTGGACTGCCAATGCTACGACGTCACGAACGGATTGTTGATAGCGTTTTGTGATTTCCTTGAAATAGTCATCAAGCAATAAGTTTTCGATATCCGTATCTTTTTCATAAGCATCGGTGATTTTTTGCAAGAATTGCGCACGAATGATACAACCTGCACGCCAGATTTTAGCAATTTCACCAAATGGCAGTTGCCAATCATACTCTTTTGATGCGGTCCGTAATTGCGCAAAACCTTGTGCATAGCTCATGATTTTGCTGAAATACAATGCTTCCCGAATTTTCTCAACAAATTCTTGTTTGTCTCCTGTAAATTCGAATCCTTCAGGTTTTGGTAAGACTTGGCTAGCATTCACTCGTTCTTCTTTATAAGCAGAAATATAACGCGCAAAAACAGACTCTGTGATCAACGGCAGTGGAACACCAAGATCTAATGCACTTTGACTCGTCCATTTCCCCGTTCCTTTGTTGCCGGCAGCATCTAAAATCACATCAACGATTGGTTTCCCAGTACCTAAATCGTCTTTGCGTGTTAAGATGTCTGCTGTGATTTCGATCAAGTAGCTATCTAATTCCCCTTTATTCCATTCAGAGAAGATCTCCGCCATTTCAGAAACAGATAGCCCTAGAATTTTTTGCATCAAATCATAGGATTCAGCAATTAGCTGCATATCTCCATACTCGATACCATTGTGAACCATTTTTACATAGTGTCCTGCACCATTTGGTCCAATGTAGGTAACACAAGGAGTGCCATCTTCTGCTTTTGCTGAGATTTGTTCCAAAATAGGAGCCACTAACTCATACGCTTCTTTTTGTCCGCCAGGCATGATTGACGGGCCTTTCAATGCGCCTTCTTCTCCACCAGAAACTCCGGTACCGATAAAGTTGATACCAGAATTTGCTAATTCTTCATTACGACGGATCGTATCTTTGAAGAATGTGTTTCCTCCATCGATCAAGATGTCCCCTTTTTCAAGATGAGGCAATAATTCTTGGATGGTTGCGTCTGTCGCAAAACCCGCTTTGACCATCAAAAGAATGCGTCGTGGTGTTTCGATCGATTGTACGAACTCTTCAATCGTATAGGTTGCTTTAAAGTTTTTATCTGGATGTTCTTTTACTACTTCTTCTGTTTTAGATCCTGTACGGTTGAATAGGGCAACTGAATAACCGCGGCTTTCAATGTTCAACGCTAAGTTTTTTCCCATGACTGCCATACCGACAACGCCGATTTGTTGTTTTGTCATCACTCATCCTCCTAAGATTCAGTTATCTGTTTTATTATAGCGCAAAAGATAGTTGTTTTGAACTATTCTCTTTCAAAGAGTAAGAATTATTTCAGAAAAGTTCTAGTTTTCATGAAACTAATCTGAAACAAAAAGAAAAATCCTAAGGCTCCATGGTTAGCCTTAGGATTTTGAAATCCCTTTTTCTGTAAAAAAGGATTATGCTTCTTTTGTTGCTACATCTTTTCCATCGTAATGACCACAGTTTGAGCATACATGGTGGCTTTTTTTCATTTCACCACAGTTTGCACATTCGTTCAAACCGTTGATTGTCAATTTGTAATGAGTACGACGTTTTGCTTTTTTCGCTTTAGAAGTTCTTCTTGCTGGTACTGCCATTTTGCTACACCTCCTTGTAAATGAAAGCAACCTTGAGGCTGCAATTTATTCCAATCCTACGCGTTATCATCTTCTGAATCATTGAACAGTTCCGATAATTTTGCAAGACGAGGATCAATTTGTTGGGCTTGCGCTTCTTTTTGGTTTGCATAGTCTTCTTCTGATAAAACAGCCCAGTCATTTCCTGACGGCATTTCTGTGCTATTTTTCTCTTCCTCAGTAAGGACTTGCATGGGAATCGCAAGTAATAGGTTATCAGCAACTGAATCATCCAAACTGATCGTCTGACCTTCAATGATCAAGACATCTTCTTCTGGAATCATTTCATCTCGCCGCTGAAATTGCTCTGGTGTCATGAAGAGTTCATCCACTGTAAAATCCATTGGCAAAGCAACTGGAGTCAATGAGCGTGTTGAAGGTAACGTGATGGTTGTCTCCACTCGATAATGTAGGAGATATTCATGTTTTCCAACAGACATCATGCCAGTGATTTTCACAGGAGACAAATCAATGATCTGTCCATCGCGTTTTATCAATTGATTTTTTAAGTTCAACGTTTCGTCGAACATTAGCGGTGTCTCTTGGTATTTTTTTAATTCCAATAAAGACCATTTCATTTTTATCACCCCTAAGCAACAAAAGCAATTATACAGGGGTTATTTCCCTTTGTCAATGAAATTTTCTTGACACCTTTTTCATTTCTACAGCTGTAATTTTACGCACAAAAAAAGTGATTGCTTTTAGAGAAAAAAACAACAGACTCGCTACTTATGCACGAGCCTGTTGCCTCCATTAATCAATCTTTCGAAAGAAGATTAGATAGCTGTTGTTTCTCCACGGTAGACGATTCCACGACGAGAATCCACAGTAATCAATTCACCATCTTTGATCGTTGTTGTGGCATCTTTTGCCCCAACGATCACTGGAAGGTCTTTCGCAATGCCGACAACTGCTGCATGAGAAGTCAAACCGCCGTCTTCAACAACAAGTGCTGCTGCTTTCTCGATTGCAGGCATATATTCTTTATCTGTTGTTGGAACAACTAAGATCATGCCATCTTTTGCTTTAGCAATTGCTTCTTCTGCACTGTTGGCTACAACGGCATTAGAAACGATTGATTTTTCACCGATTCCTTGTGCTTCAAGCAATTTAGAACCGATCATTTGAATTTTCATCACGTTCGTTGTTCCACGTTCTCCAACTGGCACACCAGCAGTGATCAAAATCAAATCGCCTTCTTTGGCAAAATCAAGATCCACAGCTTGTTTAGCTGCTAATTCGAACATTTCGTCAGTTGTTGAAGGTTTTTCAGCAACTGTTGGATAAACACCCCAGTTTAACATCAAACCACGTTTTGTACGTTCGTCGAAAGTTACTGCCAAGATATCTGCATCTGGACGATATTTTGAAATCATTTTCGCAGTATAGCCAGATTCAGTTGCAGCAACGATTGTTTTTACGCCAAGATTTTTAGCTGCACGTGCCACAGAAAGACCAATTGTTTCTGTTACATCAGTTTTATCAAATTGGTTGATTTGGAAAGTACTCATTTCTGCTAAAGCATTTTCTGCTTCGATATCGATACGAGCCATCGTTGCAACAGCTTGTACAGGATAGTCTCCGTTTGCTGATTCTCCAGATAACATGGTTGCATCTGTTCCGTCAAAGACTGCATTGGCAACGTCAGAAGCTTCTGCGCGTGTTGGACGAGGATTTTGTTGCATTGATTCTAACATTTGAGTTGCAGTGATAACTGATTTACCTACCGCATTACATTTTTTGATGATTCGTTTTTGAACCATTGGTACTTCTTCTGCTGGAATCTCAACACCCATGTCTCCACGAGCAACCATGATACCGTCAGAAACTTTGATGATTTCATCAATGTTGTCGATACCTTCTTGAGATTCGATTTTAGAGAAGATTTGTACATGAGTCATGTTCTTTTCTTCAAGAATTTCACGAATTTCTAAAACGTCTTGAGCTTTACGTACGAATGAAGCTGCGATGAAGTCGATATCATTGTCTAATCCAAAACGAATATCGTCAGCATCTTTTTCAGTAATACCAGGCAAGCTGATTGATACGCCAGGTGCATTGACCCCTTTACGAGAACCCAACATTCCTGCATTTTTAACAACAACAACTAATTCACGTGCTGCTTCGTCTTTTTCGATGATCTCCATATCGATCAAACCATCATCAAATAAGATATGGCCGCCTACATATACATCATCAAATAATCCAGGATAGGTCACTGCAATCTTTTCTTTTGTTCCTTTGTGTTCTGGGTCCATTGAGATACGTGTTTGGTCACCAACGTTGAATTGGATATAGCCGGCACGACCATAATCTGCTTCAGTTGTATCTTGAACGGTTGTACGGATTTCTGCTCCTTTAGTATCTAAAAGAATCCCTACATCTTTACCAGTTTTCTTGACCGCTTCACGCACCATTGTCATACGTCCTAATTGTTCTTCATGATCTCCATGAGAAAAATTGAAACGGAAGACATTTGCACCGGCTTCGATCAGTTCAGAAATAATTTCTACACTATTACTTGCTGGTCCTAATGTGCTGACGATTTTTGTTTTTTTCATTACTAAACGCTCCTATTCATTTATTTAAAATAGCTTAATAAGCTTTTTTTACAAAATTACTGTTGCGTTTCATACTTCCTAAACTTAAAAGGAAATTTCCTTGTTCAAGTCGTATAAAGAAATATCTGGTTTGTGACGATTGTTTTCAAGCGTTTCGATGATATCTGCAGCAACCATCTGGTTGTTTTCGATACCGATGCACAATCCGCCTTTGCCTTGTTGAAGCAACTCAACTGCGTAAGCACCAAATTTACTTGCTAGAACGCGGTCTCTTGCGCTTGGTGATCCGCCACGAACAACGTGTCCTAAAATCGATACCCGCGTGTGGAAATCGCCATATTCAGATAATTTATCAGCAAATTCGTTTCCGCCCATCACGCCTTCTGCTAAGACGATCAAGCAGTGTTTCTTACCGCGGTCCCGTCCTTCACGAATTCGGTTCGCAACAACGGCCATATCAAAGTCATGTTCTGGGATGATGATCTCATCTGCCCCACCGGCAACTCCTGACCAAAGCGCAATGTCACCTGCACCACGACCCATTACTTCGATTACGAATGTCCGGACGTGAGAAGTTGCAGTGTCACGAATTCGGTCGATTGATTCCAATACTGTATTGATTGCTGTATCAAAACCGATAGTAAAGTCCGTCCCAGGAATATCATTGTCAATCGTTCCTGGAATACCGATCGCCGGAAAACCATGGCGTGTTAGAGCCATCGCACCATGATAAGAGCCGTCGCCACCAATAACGACCAACCCTTCAATACCGAATTTTTTCAGTTGTTCAATCCCTTTCAACTGACCTTCTTGTGTCGCAAATTCAGGATAGCGCGCAGAGTACAAGAATGTACCGCCTCGTTGGATCTTGTCACCTACATCTGCCACATCAAGACGGCGAATATCTCCAGCTACCAAACCAGCATAGCCGTAATTGATTCCATATACTTCCAGCCCATCAAAGATAGCCTTTCTTACAACTGCCCGAACCGCTGCGTTCATCCCCGGCGCATCGCCGCCACTGGTTAGAATTCCAATGCGTTTCATTATCCATTCACCTCATTAGTAGATTTGTTTAGGGAATTGGAACTCCCTTATTTGATACTTTTCAAGTAATAACCACGAGTAGTATTTTACCATTATTCCAGAGAAATGTCTTGAAATAGTGGGAAAAAGTTGAAAAAAGTGTAAGTAAAATTTAACGTTTTCGGAAAATTACTTGAAAACAACATTTTCCTCTCCCAACAAGTGCCCAAGCTTTCTTTCCATTTCTTCGTCTTTTTTTAGCCAGTTCTCTTCCGTCAGCAACACTTTTTTCCCGTTGCTTTCATAGAACAACACCACAGGAACCCGGCCTCGATGCTTTCTCAGCAACTGCGACAATTCTTGCAAATGGTTCGTCTCAACATCACGTGTGATCTTCAGATAACACGTTTGATCTGTTAGCTGTGCTTGCGCTTTTTCAGCTAGCTCTATTTTATCAGCAATCAGTTGTATTTCACCATTGTAACGACTTACTTCCACTTTTCCTTCAACATACAAGACGGCGTTTTCTGCAACGTCAGATCGTATGTGACGATACAATGTGGGAAAAACAGTGATTGAGACTTCTTTACTAGCATCTGTTCCTTCAAGAAACGCCATTTGCTCTCCTTTTTTTGTACGGATTTCTCGAATTTGACGCACATAAAATAGTATCCGGACACGTTCGTTGGGAACTAAGTCAGCGATTGCTATCGTCTGCTTCAACTGTTGCAGCTTCTGATATTGTTGGACAGGATGCCCTGATAAATAAACCCCTAGATATTCTTCTTCCAACGCTAACTTTTGCTCTAAGTCATAATCAGCGACTTCGGCTTCTTTGAGAGCCATTGTCTCTAACAAATCGAGACTGCCGCCACTATAGGTGATATTTTGGATTTTCCCTTCTAATTGGATAAGTGCTTGCTTCCGATTAGTGACCAATTCATCAAACGCACCAATACTTAACAACGGACGGATATAATCTTCTTTCAGCCATTTGTTATTCTTTTGATGCAAGCGCAACAGGAATTGATCTAAGGAGGAGAATGTTCCATTCTCCTTTCGTTCATCTAAAATATCTTGAATCAGGTCTCTACGTATTCCTTTAACACTGCTAAAGCCAAAACGAATCTGTTTTTCCGATTGAAGATAGAAACTATAGCCACTCTTGTTGATGGACGGCGGTAAGATTGCTACACCATACCGAGTCGCTTCATTCAAATATTCTTTTAATTTACCTGGATTATTCCTAACCGAGTGCAATAATGCAGCAAAAAATGGCCCTGGATAATGTACCTTTAAATACGCCATTTGGAAGCCGATAAATGAGTAGGCAAACGCATGAGAACGATTGAACCCGTAATTGGCAAAACGCTCAATATAATCGTAAACTTCTTCTGCTTTCTCCGCGGAAAAATGGTTGGCTACGGCTCCTTCAACAAAATGGCGCCGTTCTTCATCTAGGACGTCTTTTTTCTTTTTGCTGATGGCTCGCCGCAAGATATCTGCTTGACCAAGAGAAAAGCCTGCCATTTTAGAAGCAACTTGCATGATTTGTTCTTGATAAACAATGATTCCATAAGTATTTTGTAAAATCGGCACTAAAGCAGCATCCGGATAAACGACTTTTTCTTGTCCTTTTTTCCGTCGAATAAACGTATCGATATTTTGCATAGGTCCTGGCCGATACAACGCATTGACGGCTGCGATATCTTCGATACTTTCAGGTCCAAGTTTTCGCAAAACATTTCTGATCCCCGCTGACTCAAACTGAAAGATTCCGGCAGTATCGCCTTGCTGAAATAGTCGCAGCACAGCTGGGTCATTTAAAGGAATAGCTTTCTGGGTAACTGTTTCATTTGTAACTCGCTTGATCCCTCTTAAAGTATTGTCAATGATTGAAAGATTCCGTAATCCTAAAAAATCCATTTTTAACAATCCCACTGTTTCCACATCATTCATTGTGAACTGAGTCAAGAGGATCTCATCACTTCCTTGTTGAAGGGGGACTAGATCCAAGAGATTCTTGTCGCTGATCACCACACCAGCTGCATGGGTGGAAACATGTCGAGGCAATCCTTCCAGTACCTTAGCCACTGCAAACATCGTTTCATTTCGTTCATTGAAGGTAGCCAATTCTCGTAATTGATTGGATTGCTCATAAGCTAAAGCCAATGTCATTTTTAATGCGTTAGGAATGGCTTTTGACCAGCGATTGGCTTCGCTTTGTGACAAACCAAACACTCGTGAAACATCCCGCAGCACCATTTTGGCCGCCATCGTTCCAAAAGTAGCAATTTGCGCCATGTACTCCTGACCATATTTTTGACGGACATAACGCAAAATCTCATCACGTCTGTTATCAGGTATATCTAAATCGATATCGGGCATGGTATAGCGTTCGGGATTCAAGAAACGCTCAAACAGCAAGTCATATTCAATTGGATCGACATCGGTGATGGCTAATACGAAAGCTACTAATGAACCTGCTGCTGAGCCCCGCCCTGCGCCGGTAACAATTTCGTTCTTGTGAGCAAAATCCATCACATCCCAAATGATCAAAAAGTAATCGTCAAATCCCATTGTATGAATAACGGATAGTTCATAATCCAAACGCTGACGGTAAATATCTGTGACCTGCGTAATACGTTCAGACAACTTTTCAAAACACAGTTTTCTAAGAAAATCAGCCGCATTTTCCCCTTCTTCTAAAGGGAAATGCGGGAGCAAACGTTGATGGAGAGGAATCGTCAGAGTACATTCTTCTGCAATTCGCTGATTATTTACCAATGCTTCTGAATTCTCTCCAAATGCCTGAATCAGTTCCGCAGGCTGTTCTAAATAATACGTTTCGGAAGATTGTTCCTTCGCTTTACGAAAATCTTCGATCTGAGTACCGTTCTTAATATGTTCCATGACTTGAACAGCAAATAGTTCTGCTTGTTCCAGTGCTGCTACGGGTTGATAAGCGCACAGCTCAAGACCGTGCTGTTGAAACCACTCTCTTTCTGGCGTTGCCGCTGCTTTTTGAACACCCAGGAAAAGACTCTTTTGATCAAAACGAGCGACAAAGTCTGTCAATGCTCGAGAAAGCTGTGCCAAGTCTTCCGATTGATCTGGAGAGAAACCTTGCCCTTGCGGCAAAATACCAAACAGATCTGGTAACGTTAAGTATTCAGATAGATCCAAGTGACCGTTGATCATTTTCTCACTGGAAAGGCGCATCAATAATCGGTAGCCTGATAGATTCTTTGCAAAAAGATACAATGGAAAACGCATAGTGGACGTGCCAAACGTGCAATCGAATAATACACCAATCACAGGTTTGATTCCGGCATTTTGGCATTGCTGATAAAATTCTAAGGCTCCATATAACACATTGTGATCTGCCAGCCCCAAAACTTTATAACCAGCTTTTTTGGCAGCAGCAATATAACGAGGAATTTTGATCGTACTTTGAAGTAAGGAATACGCGCTTAAGGTTGTCAATTGATGATACATAGAAAATCCCTCCGAAAATGATAATTCCGTTTGTTTCTGCTTTATTTCTAATTTGAAAAGAATAAATGAAAATGTGAAAATCTTTACATTGAAATTTTTTGTGATAAACTAAAGTCGAAAAGCAAGATACGCAGAAAAGAGGTGTCGTCATGCGCTACTTAGCAACATTATTTTGGACATTTATCTTAGGCCAAGTTGTCGGCTATCTAGGCAGCTCACTAGCGGGAGCTACTTATGATTTCCAATTGACCTCAATCATCTCTTTGGTAGCAGGTGTACTAATTATCCTTCTTGGTTTGATTGCACCTTCGCCAAAAAAGACAAGTCATTAATAGAAGAAAAACCAGTTACCTTCATTGTAACTGGTTTTTTTTTCTTTTCAACTGAGATCGTGCTTATGAAAATTTTTACGGAAATTAAATGTAGAAAGACAAATATTCAAAAAGACAAACGCACTGGTTACCCAAAACACGGCTGGGTAGCCAAAACTATGGGCAACGGTTGAACCGACCATTGGACCAAGCACTTGTCCAAAGTTAGAAAACATTTGGTTGTAACTATAAATTCGACTAACACCTTCCATTGGAGTGATTTTACTGATTAACGTATTGATCGATGGCATTAACGCACCAGTAGAGAAGCCCAAAAGAAAGCGTAGAACGCCCAATTGGAATGGTGACGTAACAAAGCCCATTGGAATAAAGCAAAGGAATGAAAGCAGTAGTCCTCCTAATAACACTTTATGATTTCCGTAGCGGTCCCCTACTTTACCTAATATTGGCGAAGAAATAATAGCTGAAACACCGGCAATCGATACGATCAACCCGCTGACAAATAAAAGGTTCCCTGTATTGCCGCTTAGATCACGGATATATAAAGTCAAAATTGGACTGATACTTGTTACACCAAGTTGCAGGATCAATGAAGTAATAAATAAGCCAATCAATAGTTGTAGGTTTTTGATTTGTCCAAAAATTTCTTTGACAGATAGAAGGTCCCCTTTTTCAACAGGTGCGAAATCTTCTTGAACCAAAAAGATCGTTAGCAGCAATGTGATCAAAAGAACGATCCCTGTGATGATAAATACATTCTTCATACCAAACCACTGTGCTAAAGCACCACCCATAGAAGGCCCGATCAAGTTTCCGGCGATAGCTCCGGTTGCTAATGTTCCTAGTGCCCAGCCACTCTTTTCTTTCGGGGCTTGAGAAGCAATCAATGCTGTCGCATTTGGAATATAACCCGAAAGGATCCCCGTAAAGAAGCGCATAATCAATAGCCAGTAGACATTCGGTACAAAGGCTAATGAGCCCATGGTGACTGTCATACCAGCAGCCGCCCGAATCATCATCAATCTGCGACCTTTCTGATCTGCTAAATTTCCCCAAACCGGTGCAATGATTGCAGCTGCAAACGCAGTCACTGAGATTGCCAGACCTGAAAACAGCTCGATTTGGCTTTTTGGCGCCCCCAACTCTTCAATATATAGCGGAATAAACGGCATAACTAAACTAAAACTTGCACCAGTAAAAAAACAGCCAATCCAAGAAATTAGGAGATTTCGTTTCCAATCAATTTTCATGTCAAAACCCTCTTTCTCTTAAACTATACCGCATTTTTTAAAATAGTAAAATTAAAAAAGACAGAAGATTGTGTGATCTGTCTACAAAATAAAACTATCCCCACTACAACCGATTTCGCCTTCTTTGTTCTTTACAGCCCACATAAAGCAGCTCATCGACCAAAGAAAGAATCCGTTATAGTTTGGATAGTTCATTGTCAAAAGCACGACCAGAAATCAGTGCTCTTTATTGATTGGTACTAGCTGATCACAGCTAAAATAATGAAGTTCAAAATAAAGAGAATATTTACGACCCACAAAATTGGAGATACTTCGCGGAATTTTCCTTTTACGACTTTAACGATTGCGTAAAAGATAAAACCAGCTGCGATTCCATAAGAAATGCTGTAACAAAGTCCCATAAAGATCGAAGCAAAGAATGCTGGAACTGCTTCTTCAAGATCCGACCAATTGATATCCGCAAATGAAGCGAGCATCATCACACCGACTAAAATCAATGCCGGCGCTGTTGCTTGAGCAGGGACCACGGAAATCAATGGTGAAAAGAAACTACTAATGGCAAACAAAGCTGCTACTACCACTGAAGTCAATCCTGTTCGTCCCCCAGCACCGATCCCGGCAGCTGATTCAACATAAGTAGTGGTATTAGATGTTCCAAAGATCGCACCGATCGAAGTTGCAATTGCATCGGCAAAAAGGGCTTTGTCCATCTTTGTATTGAACCCTTTACTATCTTCCAACGCTTCTTCGTCTTTTTGAGAAAAGATTCCAGTACGGCGCCCTGTTCCAATAAATGTGCCGATAGTATCAAATGTATCTGAAAGACTAAAGGCAATAATCGTCATGATCACTTGAGGAATTTTAGCAGAATCACTAAACAATGAACCTATTCCCTCTGGGCCAAACGCAGCGCCAAAAGTTGTTCCAAGTTCATTAATTGAACTTCCCAAAGAGTTTCCTTGCCAATCAATCGTGCTTAAATCGACCACACCCATCAAAATACCAATGATCGTTGTCCCTAAGATACCGATAATAATTGCTCCTCGGACGTTTTTAACCACTAATAACGTTGTTAAAACCAAGCCAATGATTGCCAAGATAACTGGTGCATTATTAAAGTTAGCGAGTGCCGGCACGATGCCTCCATTAAATGAAGCACTAACAATCGTATCACCATCAACAGTTGATCCAGTAACTGCTGCAGTATCCGCGCTGAAACTTAATAGATTGGCATTTTTCAACCCAACGTAAGCAACGAAGATCCCAATCCCACCACCGATGGCATGTTGCATGCTCTCTGGAATGGCATGAATAATCAATTTACGAATTTTAGTGATCGTGATCAAAATATTGATCACACCACAGATAAAGACCATAGCTAATGCTTGTTGCCAAGAATAACCTAACCCAAAGACAACTGTAAAGGTAAAGAAGGCATTCAATCCCATTCCTGGTGCTTGCGCATACGGTACGTTTGCAAAGAGTCCCATGACCAGCGTTCCAATGACAGAGGCAATGATGGTTGCCAGAAAGACTGCTTGAAAAGGCATACCAGATGCGGAAAGAATCGAAGGATTAACAAAAAGAATGTAGCTCATTGCAAAGAAGGTGGTTACCCCAGCCATCACTTCTGTTGAAACAGTTGTTTTATTTTCTTTTAATTTGAAAAACTTTTCCATGTAAATCGTTCACTCCTACAAGATTAGTTAGTGTTTCTGAAAAGAAAAGAATAATTGCACTTTCCATCGAACAATTACAAATTATAGGCGAATTCCCCCTATTCTACAATAAAAAAATTAACAAAAACCAAATATTTTATCCGAACGTTCGCGTTTTATCAAGAAGCTGATTTTTTCCAGAAACTTACCATCCCCCTTTCATCTCTTGTGAAATCAGTAAAATGTGTTACACTTAAACAACTAGAAAAAGAGAATGGAGCGAGTCGAGTGAACAAAAAACTAATTGCCATCGATCTAGACGGCACTACTTTAAATACAGAGTCCCAAATTTCAAAGCGGACATTTGATGTTTTGACACGAGCAACGAAAGCTGGACATTATGTGACCATCGCAACCGGTCGTCCTTTTCGAATGAGTGATCAGTTTTATCGTCAATTAGCCCTAAAAACACCTATGATCAATTTTAATGGAGGTTTGGTACACAAACCTCGTCAAGTATGGGCAAATGAAACAGAATTCTCTGTGTCAAAAGAAATCGCTTTTGAACTAATGGCTCAAAAAGAGAACCTGAACTTAGATTTTGTTGCTGCAGAAAATCGGGAAACCTTTTTTATCGATCAACTTGAAGGCTTTGATCAGCGTTTCTTTTCTTCCGATAGTATTACTGAAGAAAACTTATTGAAGAACATGAAATCTGATCCGACTTCATTATTGGTCAAAACACAAAATGAATTCGCTGAGTCTGTTGCTCTACGAATCAACGATCAATTCAATGACACGGTTGATGTCCGTACATGGGGCGGTCCTCATGCAATTTTGGAGATTGTTCCAAAAGGGGTCCATAAAGCATTAGGTCTATCAGTGATTTCCGATTATCTGAAGATTGATCCCAAAAATATTATTGCCTTTGGCGATGAACACAATGATCTAGAAATGTTGGAATATGCCGGCTGGGGTGTGGCTATGGCAAATGGAACCGCACAATTAAAATCTATTGCCAATGATGTAACGGATAAAACCAATGCCGAGGACGGCTTAGCTGACTACTTGGAAAATTTATTAGCCCTATAAAAAGACAAAAAGAAACACGAGGATTCGATGTCTCTCCTCTCCAAAGTCTGTATGAAAATGGACTTTAGAGGGACTACATCTGTCCTCGTGTTTTTAAATTGTTTCGTAAATGATTGTTTCTGCCTTAGGAATTTTTTCATCAATGAAGAATACTTTATACCAGGTCAAGAAAGTGTAGATCGTCCAGATTTTCCGTTGAAGTCCTTGTTTACCGGCGCGATGATCAGCCAATAATTGCAAAATCTTTTCTTGGTCAAAGAATTCTGCAGCAAAATCCGCTGTAAATAGTTCTTTGACGGTTTTGTAACCAGTCCCTTCTTTCAGCCATGCTCGAATAGGGACCGGAAAACCTAATTTTTCCCGATTGGCCCATTCTGTTGGGAGGTGACGATTTGCTGCTTGACGAAAGACATCTTTCGTATTGTACTGATTGATCAAATATTTTGTCGGAATCGTCTGAGCTAATTTCATGACTTCAATATCAAGTAATGGCACCCGTAATTCCAAAGAACTAGCCATTGACATCTTATCTGCTTTTAATAAGATGTCTTTGGGCATCCATTGATGAACATCCAAATACTGCATTTTGTTGACTTCTTCATCAAGATCTTTGACTTTTTCATAGTATGGGGCGACGATTTCCGCCACTGATGGTCCACTAGTATAGTCTGGATGCAATATCTCAGTGGCTTCTTGCTCTTCAAAGACCAGCGCTTGCCCGATAAAGAAATCTTTTGCAGGTGCGGTGGCTTCATAGAGATGAATTCGTCCATGGAAGTTTCTCATATTACCAATTGTCCGGCCTAATTTGAATCGAATATTCTTAGGTAATTTTTTCAATCCTTGAGCAAATACACGAATCATCTTGGAGTTCGTATGCCAACCATAAGCAGCATAGCCGGCAAATAATTCATCTGCGCCTTCACCAGATTGTACAACACGAACATGTTGCGAGGCGAGATTAGCTAAAAAGTAGAGCGGGACACAACTCGGATTGGAGTCGGGCTCATCCAAATGATACTGGATCAGTGGAAAAGCGTTGAAGGACATCTCGCCATCAATCACCGCTGCTGTATTGTTCAATCCCAGCATCTTGGTCAATTTTCTAGCTTCAATTGCTTCATTATAGGTCTTGTCATCGAATCCAATTGAGAAAGAATGATCTGGACGCAGAACAGCGGCAACATAACTTGAGTCGACACCGCTTGATAAAAATGACCCTACTTCTACATCACTGATTTTGTGTGCAGCAATCGATTCTTGAACGGTATCATCGATTTTTTGGACCCAATCTTCTTTGCTATAGTTTTCTTTATGACTGTAGTCTGCATCCCAATATTCATGAATGTCCATGACGCCATTTTTATAAGTAAAATAGTGACCTTCTTGTAAGCGATAAACGCCTTTAAAGAATGTTTCGCCATTTAGTGGCGAATATTGAAAAGTCAAATAGGGTTTTAAGGCATCCTTATTCAATTCTTTTTCAAAATCTGGATGTGGTAAAAAACTCTTGATTTCTGAACCAAACATGAATGTACCATTCATTTCCGCGTAATAATAAGGTTTGATTCCGAAATGATCTCTTGCCCCAAAAAGTTCTTGCTTTTCGCGATCCCAAATGGCAAAAGCAAACATGCCGCGAACTCTTTGCAATAAATCAGTTCCCCACTCTTCATACCCATGAAGAAGAACCTCAGTATCTGCATGAGTCGTAAAGACATGTCCAGCTTGGATCAATTCTTCTCTTAACGATTGAAAGTTATAGATTTCACCATTAAAAATGATTACTTTCGTTCCATCTTCATTATAAATAGGCTGCGTACCGCCTTCTAAGTCAATAATCGATAAACGCCGAAAGCCAAGAGCAACTTGGTCATCAATGAATTTTCCAGAACTATTAGGACCGCGATGAATGATTCGATCCATCATCTGTTCAATGATTTCGGCTTTTTGGTCTTTAGTATTAACGAAACCTACAATTCCGCACATATTTTCACATCCATTTTCATTTTCCTTTTTCATTTTCCCTGAAACAAATCTTATCTTACCATAAATTGAATAAAATTAAATTTAAAAAAATATAATAAATTAATTATTTAACCCAACAAAAAGAGTTTTTCAAGCAAAACCGCTTCATACCGCTTTTTACTCAGATACTAAAGGAGCTTCCTTACAAATTTGTTATTTGATTTTTTTAGATAACTTCTGTTCTCCTTAATAAATTTTTAGTAAACTTCCTCTACCATTCAGTTATTATTGGACAGACGCCAAGCAACGTGTTATTCTGATCATGGAATTTCGTTATCAACTTAACCGTTGCCTTTCGTTACGAATAACACTGAAAGGAGAATGACTATGACATTCTATAACACAGAACTACAATATCGAGTTACTCTAGATACAAAACTGAACCTTTTTATCGTTTTTGATAAAAAAGATGCTAACCGTTTTGCAACTGGTGTGACGATCGAACAAGCTGTACAAGAATTGACTAAAACTGCATAAGGAGTTCATCCAAATGAAGGATACCGATTCGTACTGAAAGCACCTCGCTAAGACTAATAGCAGGTGCTTTCTTGTTTTGTTATGAAATTAAACAGCTACTCCAACTGCTTTTCCTCTTCTGGCTCTTTCTTTTGTCCACTCTGCTGTTCATCCAACTGCATGATCTCATCTACTGATTCATCCTTCAAAAAAACGGATAGTCCCTTAACAGCTAATTTCGTTTGGCGCATGACATAATCTTTTTCAAACTCAGCCATTTTATCACCTTCTGCTTTCTTGTTCTCTTTCTTCTAGTTTAATCGATTTCGTTCAAAAAAAGAAGCAATGGCATGACATTATCAAAACTCGTTTCCTAAGCTCTCACTGCTGCCTGAATCAACTCATTAATTAAATTTTATGAGTCGTGTACGATGCTTTTCTCATACCTCGGGCCCCTCCTCCCCATGTCTTTACTTACAAAACAAAAAAAGCCTATCACCAAGGATAGGCCAAACGCTTCAAAGCGTTAATGTAAGGAGAGTACAGGATTTGAACCTGCGCGCCGGGATGAACCGGGTCGGCGGATTTCGAGTCCGCTGCATTACCACTCTGCCAACTCTCCATAACGTTTATTTTCTACTTTTTTCAGAAAAAGTCAAGAAAAAATCTGCAATCCATCCGAAAAAATGGTTGCAGATTCGTTATTATTGAAAAATAAAAATGTCTGTTCTATCTAAAATCCCAGTGATCGTTTCCTCGATCACCTTAATGATTTGTTCCTCCGTTGGCGTAATGATTCCAGCTGACATCAATGAAGCAATGCCGGTAACAACGATCCAAGCACCATTGTGCAAGGCTGTAATCGCTTCTTCCGATAGATCCGCATACTTTGGTTCGGAATTGATCAATTTTTTGAAATAATCAGACGAAAATCGTGCATCAATTTCCCTCCGCCATAGTCATCTACGAAAAGAGCAATATACAAGTTGTGTTTTTCTTGTGCGAAGTGAATGTAGTTTAATCCTAAATCAATGACTTTATCACCAGTCCGTTCAACAGGAAACACGTTTTCTGAAAGATCTTTGAAGACCGCTTCAACTAAAGTGTTTTTCAAATCCTGCATGTTTTCAAATTCCAAATAAATCGGTTGTGTTGAAATCCCCATTTGCTTTGCTATATTTCGGGCGGTAAAGTTGCCAAATCCTTCTTTATTGATCAACTCATACGCGGCCTTCAAAATATGTTCTCTTGTATAGACCTTTCTTCGCATCAATAAATCCCCCTTTTCCTTTATCTAATTGTAACCGAGATTTTCCAAATTGAAAAACAATATACTCATTTCGTTATCTTATAACTGTCTGAATTGTTCTACAATTATATCCACACCGCTATTTGTGAAGTTTTTTACCAATTTAAATAAAATGGTTGCTTTCAAAAAATAAGATATTTTCTTTATTATTAGTTATTTAACTCACCGGATACTTCTCTTGTTGAATTGGAATGAAAAAGGTAAACTAATAGGAGGATTACTTTTCAAGATAGAGAGGCGTTAAAATGCAAGAAACAGATGAGTTATTGTTAGAAACTTGCCTCTTGGCAGGAAAAATCATGATGGAGAATGGTTCCGAAGTTTATCGAGTCGAAGATACCATGAATCGTATCGCTGCTAACGCTGGCGAAGCCAATAGTATCAGTTATGTGACCGCTACAGGCATCTTTATGGGATTACGAAGCAGTCACTACGCTCAAGTTGAAAATGTTCATGATCGTGTGATCAATTTGGAGAAAATAGTGGCCGTCAATCGGCTTTCCCGGTCGTTCGCAGAAAAACAGATCACATTACCGCAGTTGTATGCATCTCTTAAAGAGATCAATCAAGTCACACCAAGCTTTCCTCTCTGGTTACAAGTATTGAGTGCTGGAGTGGTCAGCAGTACATTAATGATTATTTTTGGCGGCAATTGGTCTGATTTCATTGTTACTTTTTTCATTGGCAGCATCGGGTTCATTACAGGTCTCTGGGTGAAAAAAGCGATCGATATCCGCTTTTTGGATATGTTCGTCGCCTCTTTAGTGATTGGCTGCTTAGCGATCCTATCTGTTCGCGGGGGCTTGGCGGGAAATGTTGACAACCTGATCATTGGTGCCGTGATGCCGTTAGTTCCTGGAGTGGCCATCACAAATTCATTTCGTGATATTCTAGCTGGCCATCTGATCAGTGGAACTGCGCGAGGAACTGAAGCTATCTTTACTGCAGCCGCAATCGGCGTAGGAATCGCTACAGTCTTCACCTTGTTTGGGGGGTTATCATGACCATTTTGATTCATGTCTGTTTTAGTTTTTTAAGTACCGTCACCTTTGGCATATTAACAAATATACCGAAACGTGCATTGATTGCAACCGGGATCGCTGGAACTGTTGGATGGATGATTTATTGGCAGCTGCATGAAATGGGTCATGGCATTGGTAGTGCCAATTTTTATGCTGCCTTTGCGGTTGGCTGTGTCAGCATCTTTTTTTCACGACGCAAGAAAATGCCCATGATCATCTTCAATATTCCTAGTTTAGTTCCCTTGGTCCCCGGTGGTCCGGCTTATAAAGCTGTTCGTGAATTTGCCTTGGGAGATAACCTTTTGGGATTAGAAAACCTCATGATTGTTTTGATCACTGCAGGAGCAATCGCGGGCGGGTTTATGATGACGAGTGTCGTTGAAAAGACCATCGCAAGTTGGCAAAACAAACGAAGAGCACGACTTGATAAAGAGGAGACAACTAGGAAATAAATATAAAAAATGAAAGCAATAACTAGAGATGAAAACAACTTGCCTATCGATCACTCGTGATAATTTGTACATGAATTGCTAAATTTTTCTTATTTCAGACTTTAGTACAATGCCTTCTTGCTATTCTTCTTTTATAATAAGGGTATCAAATCTTACAAATTTGTTTGACGAATGTCATTTATTTTGCTGGATTTTTCTAATTACACCACGTATAGTGGAATTAGAAACGAATAAAGGAGATGAAAGTCTGTGAGTATCGCCACTTCTCGTCGTATCATTAATACGATATCAATTATAGGATTAGGGCTATCTATTGCCTTAACGATTTACTTCATTAATCTAGGTGTCTTTAAAGATATTAATGCACTGCGTGGTTTGGTAGGCAACTCTGTTATTTTGGGACCAATCATCTTCATGCTGCTACAAATTTTACAAGTTGTAATTCCGATCATTCCTGGTGGGATATCCAGTGCGGCTGGCGTCTTGATTTTTGGACCATATCTTGGATTTGTCTACAATTATGTTGGCATTAGTATTGGTTCAGTGATCATCTTCTTGCTTGGCAGAAGATATGGTAAACCATTTATCCTCAGTATGATCAGTGATAAAACATATGATAAATATATTGGCTGGTTGGATAACCAAAGTCGATTTGAAAAACTCTTTGCACTTGCTATCTTTTTACCGGTAGCCCCGGATGATGCCTTGTGTTTAATGGCTGGACTAACGAATATTTCAGTCAAGAAATTCACTTTGATCATTTTATTGGCAAAACCATTATCGATTTTCTTATATAGTATGGCATTGATTTATGGCGGTACGTTTTTAACAGGGCTATTAGGCGGCTAAGTGCCGGGCTTAATAGCAAAAATAAATACAGGAAATTCCCGAACTATAGATGGTGGTCATTCCTTTCATTACAGGAATCAAACACGATAGTTCGGTTTTTTATAGTCTAGAGTTAGGATGAACAACATGAAATATCTAAAAAATAGTTTGATCAACACTTGGGATTTTCTAAAGGCAAGCGATGCTTATTTTCGAGATGTTCTGCTAATGCATGGTTTCTTGCTTTTTTTGGTTATCCCACTGCTTTCTTCTTCAACAAAATTTATCCTGCGTCGTGGGGGATTAGCCTATTTATCTTTCGACAATATAGGTAGTATTTTTACAGAGCATCCAATGGTTCTATTCTCGCTCTCTCTAATCTTGTTGTTGATTTTATTAGCAGTTTTTTTTGAGTTTACATTCCTGCTTCTGAGTGTCTATTTCATCAAGAAAAAGCAGCCGGTCCGATTGCGACAGCTGTTGCGAATGACATTTTTACAAATTCGCAAATTACGCCCCATGACCTTTTTGTTTTTCTTGTTTTATTTCTTTTTGATTTTGCCAATTGGCGGGCTAAGTTTTAACTCAGATTTGCTCTCTAAAGTGAAAATCCCTGCTTTTATCATGGATTTCATCTTTACGAATCGTGTATTGATTATCGGAGCCGTGGTTCTTGGCTACTTACTTTTGATTTATCTAGGGATTCGTGTGATTTTTGCTTTACCAGAAATGATCTTACGTGACCTTCCTTTTCGACAGGCCATTCGAGAAAGTTTGCAGACAACGAAACGCCGTTTCTTTGCGATTGTTGGCCAATTTGTCTTTATTGGCGGCGCGATCTTATTCATTTCAACAGTAGGATTTACTTTTTTGATTATCCTGCAAGCGATCATTGAAGAACTTTTCGCTGACTATGCGCTGTATTCAGCAGTCTTCATTATGACGCTCCTTCAACTCGTTTTGTTGTTGAATATCATTTTGTCTACCGTTGCCATCTTCTATATCATTGTTGATTTTATGGACGATGAAGGTTTCTTACCTGAGATACCACAATGGTTCAGTGAAGAACCATTGCCAGCAAGAAATTTTCAACGACTAAAAGCCTCTTTGATTACTGTAGTAGCCGTCTTCTTCGGGGTAGGAGTAAGTTTATACAACATGAATTATCTGACCTCTGCCGCTAATACTCGACCATTGACGATCTCGCATCGCGGCGTCAGCAATGGTCAAGGCGTTCAAAATTCATTAGAAGCACTGCGCTTCACTAGTGAGAACTACCATCCTGATTACGTTGAAATGGATGTTCAACAAACTAGCGATGGTCATTTCATTGTTTATCACGATTTTTCATTTAAAGCGTTGACTGGCTTCAATCAGAAACCGGAGCAATCAACTTTGGCACAAGCACAAAAATTAACCGTCTCTGAAAATGGACAAACGGCTCCGATTGCTACATTTGATGACTATTTATCCTTAGCGAATTCGTTGAATCAGAAATTGCTAGTAGAAATCAAGACACAACGAAAAGATACGACAACATTAGTCCATTCATTCCTTGAACGCTACCGTGAAAATCTAGCCGAACATGAACATATTCTACAAAGCTTGACCTATAATGTAGTGGAAGAATTGAAACAAGAGGCTCCGGAACTAACTGCTGGGTATATCATGCCCTTCAACATCGTTGGCCCTCCATTAACAAGTGCTGATTTTTTAACGATGGAATATAGTACGATCAACCGCAACTTTGTTTCATCTGCCAAAACGGATCATAAAGATGTCTTTGTCTGGACTCCAAATGATGATGCCGAGATCAGTCGGATGCAGTTCTACGGTGTGGACGGCATCATTACCGATCGGATGGATATTTTGAACCAAACCCTCAGTGAGTCCACCGATGAAATGACTTACTCAGATAAGCTACTGAACTTTGTGATCGGCGTCGGCTAATTCACGCCAGCTAAAAAGAAAGACTGGACTCTAGTCAATAAAGATGAATCAGTGCCTACAAGCTGACTTTTCGGCATGCTGACATAATACATTTTTATTAGCGAGTTCCAGTCTTGTTTTTATTAAGCCACAGCCACTGCGGTAATCTTATCAAATTTTACCAACATCCGCTGATTGCACTCCAATACAATGGATTGATCCTCCATCTCATAATCGGTCACTTTCACAAGAGCCGTATGCTCATACAGCTTCTCAATTACACCGACTAGCGTTTTTTTTGCCCCAATAGGTTGACACACATAGGCATTTCCAATTTCAATATCTAGCATCTTACCACCTCAGAACTTCTTTTCTAAAAATATAATAACAAAAATACCGATTTATGCAAGCGCTTTTATGATAAATTTGGCACCTACTTATTTCCGCAGACAAGATGACAAAATCGTTCGCTTCTTATGACTGGTGTGTTCGTGCATCTT
The DNA here is from genome assembly GCF_040910045.1 of Enterococcus sp. RTP21361st1_A6_RTP21361_211029. Classification (NCBI taxonomy): domain Bacteria; kingdom Bacillati; phylum Bacillota; class Bacilli; order Lactobacillales; family Enterococcaceae; genus Enterococcus; species Enterococcus sp. RTP21361st1_A6_RTP21361_211029. The sequence goes on from NZ_JBDGBK010000014.1 coordinate 24,293, forward strand.
CCAGAAAGTCCTAGTAACATAAAGGAAAGGAGATGAGCAGAATGCCAGTAATCCAAACATGTATTTTTGGTCTCTTGACAGTCGCATTATTGATTGGTTTAAAGGAAAATCGTTGATGACTCCTTGATTGGTTAACTGTTCCTAAAGACCACAAATTAATGCCCTATTGTGACGGTCATTTTATGGTTAAATGAATAAGCGTCCTTATTCTGAACCATCCGCTTATATAAATGAAAAACCAGCCCTCAGAAGAATGATCGGAGGACTGGTTCTTTTTAGTTAGAACGATAAATTATAGACGTTCGTTCAATTCTTTTGCAAGCTCTTCAAAGCCTGGTTTGCCAAGCAATGCGAACATGTTTTTCTTATACATTCTACCCTTTTTCTAGTATTTCTCTATTTTAAAAATACCATTATATCAACGTTTCCCCTCTAATTTTTCTTTTCTATCATTTCGATATTTTCTTTTCGCTATCACCGAAACTATCACCAGAAATTCTCATCTTTTCTACTCGTTCTCACGTTACAATTTAAAGATCTGTTCGCTTTACAAAACGAACAAACGTTCGTATACTTTTCGTGAGGAGTGATAATTATGGGAATGATTAAACCTTACGAGGACCGGAAAAAATTAAAATGGATTGGATTCTTTTTATCGGAACATACAACAAGTGTAAATAAAGTTGAAGAAGAACGAGCTTACACTTACCCACCTAAACCGGAAATGGAAATTGAAGAAATTGGAGAATTTTTACAAGAGGCTCTTTTGAAGAATAAAAAGATTGCTGTCCAGCTTAACTATACACAGAATGACAAATTCATGCCGGACATTGTAGGCCGCCTTTCTGGGCATAATGAAATAGGAATTTACGTTGATTCTACTCTCGTTGAATATGAGGAAATTCGAAATGTAGAATTTTATCAAGGAGAATTGAAATGGTTTGATCTCTCATGAATGTAATCAGTCAGTATGAACAAGGATACATCTCCCACTCTGAGTTTTTAGAAGAATTTCCGGATTCGATCTCTGAGTCTCAAGAGTGGGTTTTTGGAACTCGTTGCGTTGAGCATTATGTCAAACTTACTTTAGGTAAAACTGATTTTAATTACTATATACAACCATATGGAGGCGATCATCATGAAGTCATTGAAAGGTGTAGTTTCGAAGATACGAGTGTTGAAAATGTCGAGGACCCCTTTGGTTCGGTTCTCGCTGGATAATGTAAACTGTTTGATTGCAGCTCATAGCTTGAACTTCTTGGCAGATGTGGATGAGGGAATGCAGATAGTAGTTGCTGGTAAGTTTAATGATCGGAATCAGTTTGTTGTGCGGAAGTATTCGGTAATTGGCAAGACGAAGATCATGATTGAATTTGAAGCAATAAAAAAAGATCTTAGCACATAAAGCGACCCCCAAATGTTAGACAAAAAATCTAACGTTTGGGGGTCGCTACAATATACTTGGGCCTTTTTACAATTTTTAATCAAATTTTTCTACGTACCTTATTGATCATTTTGCGCATTTTAAGCGTGCTAATACCGAAGAAAGTTAAACCTAGTAGACTAGTTGCTTGATGTAAATATAGTAGAATGCTTAGCTGCCATTTAATATTAAAAAAAACAACAAGTAACTCAATAAATATAGAAACAAGAAAGAAAAATAAACTAAAATACATAGGGCTAAAATATGAGTCTATATATCCAGCATCATCTAATTCTTTAATATCTTTTCTTGCGGAGAATTCTACCATGTTACCTAACATGTTGTATACGAACCCCGCAAAAATTGTATTTACTGTAAGTAAATTATACAATAGCTCCTTATTTGGAACGATTTCTTCCACCATATGATCTTTAACATAGTATAAATAATACAAAAACGCGACAAAAACAAATATACAACTCAAAATCAAAGACAATTTATTTCTTCGATATGTTTTTTGAATTGTAATCATTTATTCTCACTCCTCTTCGCATTCAAAACCAACATACTCTAAAATTTCAGGTCTATTTTGTTGATACTTTAACCAAATTTGGTCCTCTATTGTCTTCTCAAATTCTTCAGACGTCTTACTTGAATCATAAATAAACGATGCTTTTTTTGACATTATATCATCAAACAAACGATATTCTTGCATGATACTCTCATTTTCATCTTTAGCCTTTACAGTAACGTTATTGGTTTTTCCGGCTATCGAAGAAAAAAACTTTTTTGCCATATCCGGAGTCTTAAACATTGATTTTTTTCTCTTATCTGCTACTAACTTAACTTGAACTTTAGTGTGTTTTTCGTTTTGTAGCAACTCGTAATCTTCTTCATTCATACCAGTAACATCTTTATGCGAACCTCTGGGAATTGTCACATCATAATAGATTAACCCAATAATATCTTTTCCAGCCAATTTATTTAAAGAATCTTTTGAAACAATTGTCAGAGTAATTCCCCATAATTTATCTGTTTCTTTAAAAACTTGTGTAAACATGTCTCCTAAAAAAACAATACTGGGTGCACTTCTTTCCATGATATACGAGACAGCAAAAGTTCTTCTATCTATCATAAAATAAGAAAATGCTTCAAAAAACTGATCAGGACCTTTGGTAATAGGTGAAGAGGCCAAGGTTTCATTTTTTCTCAACTGATAATTATTTATGTCTTGTTCTTTACCCATTTTGCCAAAAACATAATTTTCATTTTCAGACACAATTTCCACTGTGGCCGTATTATTTCCACTAGTTGAGTTATACTTTTCAACCTGAATAGCTTTTCTGTCTGAAAGCTTGTTCTGAATTAAGTCTTTTAGATACATTTCTTTTTCAAGGCTTGTAAGAAATCTTTGTACAGAATTTCCCTTTTCATCTAAATCCAGTTTATACATATCAAGCCTGAAAAAGTGAATAGTCTTTGTTTTTGTGCTCATCTTATCTTCTCCTCTATAATTTAATATCTGCTTATTTAATTAAACCAAAAGGAAGCCTGAAAAACAAGCGTTTTCCTAGACTTCCTATAGCAGATATAATCGTATGAGGATTATGCTCTAATTATACCAAACATCAGTTCTTATTTCAATGACAAACAACCACTCCCGGGGAGGAGTGGCACAATTAGATGAAAAAGTTTTTTATAAGGTGATTTGATTATATTAACTATTTCCAAAACTTTCAAACCATTTGCTCAAAAATAACCCACCCTCAAGGAGAGTGGGCCTGAAAAAAGATATAAAAAGAAATAGCCCCGGTCAAGGCTATGATTCCATTCTACAAGAACATAGTTTTTATTTCAACAAAAAATCCACCCTAGTTATGATAGAGTGGATCTCGAAAGAGTAAACGAAAAATAAACTTTTTGGGTATGAGTATAAGATACATCTTTTATTAATCAAACTCAACCAATTTATGACGGTTTTCTAATCAACAATATCTATTACATTGAAATAATGCTAAAATAAAAAAATCGAAGAGTACTAGGCACACTTCCCCAAGCATTACCGCCTAATACTCCTCGTAGAGTATTGCACGCACCTACTAATCTATAGGATAAAGTTGGTTACTGCAAGTAAAACGAATATGATCTATGCACAAGACCGCCGAAGCGGGCTATTTTTATTACTTTTGAGAAACATTAGGAGCCATCAATTCAACCGCACGTACTTCTGGACTGCCTTCCTTCCATTTGTTTGTGCGTGTCGTATCGCCGCCATTAGCTTTCACGATCTTTAAATAGTGTTCATATTCGGCTGTTGTAGCAAAATGGAACCGTGTATTTCCATTGACACCCCATAATTGACCTTTTCCATCTTTTGTAATTAGTGTGTATACAAACATAGCTAATCCTCTCCTTTTTTCTTCTTTTGGTTTTGTTGCAGAATTTGCAGTATTACTGTTTTCATTAGGCTTGCTGAAAACTTCATTCTTAAATCTTTCCAGTTCACTTGGTTTATCTACCCATGGAGCCGGGCAATTCTTTCCGGTCACATCGAAATGCCGCCAAATTTTATCCCTAGTTATATTAGGATAAATAGCAATTAATTCCTTGACTGCTTTCACAGTGTTCTGGAAAGTTTTTTCTGTGATATTGCCATTTTTATCCAAGCACATTTCCACGCCGATCGTTGAGTAATTGGCATTTCCAATCTTTGAAAACAACGGACGGTATCGAGAACCATCTGAATTATATTTGCTGATTTCGTTGGCGTGATACGCAACTTCATTCAAAGGTATGATGCATATTGCCTCAATATCATCTACAAACAACTGAGCAGAAGCATAGTTTCCTTTAAGATTATTAAAATAGTCTTTATGGTTTTTCGCAGTCCCACCATTGTTGGCGGTGTAATGCATGACGATACCATCGATACCGTTATTCCTGATACCTGGTCTTGAGTACTCATTAATATTGATATACTCGTATTTGATGAAACTCACATTGATCATCCTTTCTGAAATAAAAGAGCAGCCGATTGGCTACTCCTTCTTTTCTGTGAACTCTTGTCCGTCCCCATAATCCTTCTCTGAACCTTTGCTATTAACATTTGGATTAGTATTTGTATCCTGTAACTTTGACAGTCTTTCTTTGACCCAATTTGGAATCGGTACACCTAATTGACCTAAGTTCTCAGTAATTGAAATCCCATAGACTGCGATATAAAAAAAGACGAATGCAGTCGCAAACGTCTCAAGATTCATAATCTTTAAATATGGGTAAGCAATAATTACTAAGCAGACAACTAACATGTGTTTAACGATTCCTAACAACCCTTTTGTGCTATTTGCCTCTTTCACAAAAATCCCTTTACACAGACCTGTAACAATATCACCTACTACAACCCACAAAAAAAGTTGAATATATCCATTTGTTAACAATCCACGAAATTCGTTCAGTAACATTCCATTATTAATAATCACCATATTAACCACCTTTTCTTTTATTAAAAAAGCCCTATTCTGGCTGATCTTCTAAAACTTCTAACCATTTGATCGCAATCTTTTTGTAAGATCGATTACCTATAAAAACATCATTTAGAGCATTACCGTGTTCATCCGTTATCTTCCCCATCATGATATTTTTATATTCTTCAAAATCGAAACTAGGTTCTTCAACCTCTCTTGGATCGGACTCGCCTTCAACTAGATAGCGTATCTTCATTAAAATTCACCTCCGTCTGTGGCTCCTATAAATCCATATATTGTACATTGACCGACAAATCTTGCTCTTGCCCTTATAGGTTTGATTTCAATCGTGTGCCAGCCTCGTGTGACTAATCCATCATCGTTATAGAGAAACTCAACAATATCAAATCGATCTGCACTGGTACCTGTTAATGTAGTGACCACTTTATTATCAATCTTCACTTCCACTTTTGAAGGAGTTTTTGAATCTTCCCAAATACCGTAATCAATTTCGTGTGTGTGCTCAGGAATATCTATCTTAAAATCATGAGTATGATTTGGGATATTGATATTAAATTGATGTGAATGAGCTGGTACAGTGACACTAAAATCGTGAGTATGAGCTGGTATATTTACAGTATGAGAATGATTGTCTGCTGCTTCTGCTGTATATAAATCGCCGGGTGGATCTCCGTCTTTTGACGATAGAACTACACCTCGAGAGCCTCCAATTGAGCTTTGTGCCGCCGTGTAAACCAAACCAGAACTAATTGCTTGTGCATTGCTACCCATTCTAAACATTAGATGCCTGTGACTCCCATTAGCACTACTTGTTTGTGTGCTGCCTCCACCGCTTTGCGAGGTATTTCCAACAGTGGTTCCGCCACCGCTTTGAGTAGATGATCCGCTCACATAAGCACCACCACCCGCAGTTGTACCACCTGAAACTATTGCCCCTCCACCTTTAGTAGCTTTACTATAGGCCCTGTATTTTTCCGTTTGATAAGTAAGTAATATTTTATTGATTCTTTTGAGTTCCTCCTCACAATAAAATTTGATTTTCAGAGGAAAATTCTCATCACAGTTCTCAGCGAAAGTAACAGTATCTTTATTTGTCGCCCCAACACTAGAAAGTTTGGATATTTCCATTTTACGTTCAAGATCCGCAAGAGTTGTAGCCACTGTTTCCCCGATATACCCTATCTCTAAATCAATACTTCCAGGATCTCCAAACATATCAGATTTCTTTTCGTTGACGATTCTTAGATTTACGACTCCGAACATTTCTGTCCAAAGCTGAACCACTTGCCCAGACCTTAATTTATCCACTGACGGAATTTTGATAGTTGATTTGCTTGGGATTGACTTCGTTAGATCAACTGCTGTCGTTTTCCAAGTAACTATCGGTCGCTTGAATTTTTCAAGCATTGCTGTAGCCGAGGCTAGTAAGGAATCCTCGTTTGTAAATCGTTCATCTTTCCAGATATATTCGATCAATCCATAATCACTTTGGCTTTGGGGATCTTCAACATAGTTTTTTCCGCCATTGATCTTTTTAAAGTTAAGATTATTAATGCCATCCCCTTTGCCTAAAGCGTAAATTTTATTTACAACCTTTAACGGGTTTTCTTCTACAGAAAGATCTTTTAGATTCCATCCTTCCCGAATCCGGCAGACTGGTTTAGTATCTGGCTTGATTAGATTAATCGTCCACGGATAGGAAGTAGTATCGTAGGTCCACATAAACTCCTCTGAAAATGGTTCAGTCACAGAAAATAATGCATCCGCAAGACCATTTTGGTTCTCAAAAGAGTATTCAAAAAGGCGGTCAAAGTCGCACCGCCCTAATTGCCAGTTCTTTACTTTTTGAAAGGACAAAATCCAATTGATAACTTTTGTTGTAGTCCATGCTTTCCCTGTCTGTTTGTATCCCTCTATAGCCGAATCAATCAAAGTAGATAGCACATGAGATAACTCATATTTGATATACTTCCCAGTTGAATCGAATGTCGTAGTACGATTCATGATGCGGAATAAACCAATATACTCTCCATCTTTATCTTTTATTTCAGCATAATGCAACTGTTCAATTTTCTTTCTTGCTGGATCATTTGCAGGTAAATAAAAACCAGCCGACCATATTTGGTTGACTGGTTTTTCATATGAGACTTTATAAAAATTTCTTAGAATAGCAGTCTTCTTTCGGCTTAAATTGTAAATTGAAATCATTTATTTACTCCAGTCCATTTATATATTCTGCAAGACGCTCCCAATCTTTTCTCCTAATACTTTTCTTCCAATAGCATTGTGATGCGTTCCGTCTTGTACCGTAAAGAAGTTTAATGCATTAAATCTGTTGATCCCTAGTTCGTAATAATTATCCGAATGAGGTATTTTATATTCTTTTGCAATATCTTTAGTTTTATCTACATATCCAGTTAAAGTTCCTGTTCCAGCAAAATCTCTACTATCCGAATCAGAATCTACAGATCCGTCTGAGTTAAACCAAAGGCGATAGGTTGGTGTACAGATCAATATTTTAAGCTGTTTATATTTAGCCATAATTTTTTCAAGCGAATATCTTAAGGCACCTGAAAATGTGTCAGTGTTTAATGGATTTGATTCATCGTCTATTAAGTTTCCACCTGTGTAGTCATTCGTGCCATAAGCGATGGTGATAAAGTCTACTAAATTAAAATCAATTCCCTTCAAAACACTAAGCGTGTTGTCAAAATAAGTAGGCTTGTTGTTCCATTTTTCATTATTAACCGCTGCATCTTGCAGATTCCATTTTGTGGGATCATCATTTTCTTTGACGATTTCATCCGAAAGTCTAAACATGCTAAATGCTTGCCAGGCCTCAATTTCCTTTCCTCCAGCCATTCGACATCCGCCGAATCCGCAGTTGTAAACTACTGCACCAGTCACATTAGAGATGACATTTGAAACACTCGAAGCTCCTTGAGTATTGCCGAAAAGGGAATCTCCGAAATTGACTACCACTTTGCCTGACAGCGGTTTATTACTTGCAATTTCCCACTCGCCCCAAAGATTTCCCGTGTCGAAATGATAGCGATAAGCTTTTTGGCTAGGGTTTTGCAGCAACGACAGAGCCTGATGGATCCATTGTCCATTTTTTTGCACCGTCAACAATAAGCTGCCATTAAACCCCACCGGAATATTTGTTGTTGTGCCAGTTAATAGATATGTGCCGCTATCGATCAAACTATTCAGATCAGCGTCCTGAAAATGCCCTTTTGCATCAAAATCAGGACTTAATTTGACGCGTGTGACTGATCCATCATCTAGTTTAGTATCAATTTTTTTCCACTCTGCAACTAAATTGATACTCGGTCTAATAGTCCGCGTGAAGGCGACATCTGGAGTATTAAAAGGAATGTATTGTTGTATTAGATAATCATCTGTTTTCTTATTATCCAATACTCCCGCCTCACTAATTGGGGCATCAGATATTCCAGATGGACTAATAATATAAAGACCACTTGAAACTAACGAGCTAAGTAAACCAGTTGAAACAAATCCTCTGTTGTTAAACTGTTCCGCTAGTTTTGTCGCAGTTACAGATTTATCAGCTATTCCGGCCGCCTGATAAAGCGGACCTTTGACCCACGCTGTACCATTCCAAGTATAGAGATAGCCGTTTGCTCCGTTTGCATCCGTGACAAGCATCGCCGAATTTGATCCACTCGGATATTTGGATTTGAGGGCAGACTCGCTTGTAAATGTCTCTCGTGGTCCTCCATTCACTTGATCCACTTTTGAATCTAAATAACTAAAATTATCATTAAGCGGCTGAGCTTTTATCTCACCGCTTACTGGTTGAATTGGCATTTTATCAACCGCCTCCTTACATAAATTTGTGTAACCATTCAAAAGTAACCGTTGCGTTCGCTTGTTCAGCGCTAAATTGAAATCCGTTGCTACCGTCTGACATTTCGAAAAATTCTCCGTCAAATTCTAAAATATCGGACCCATTTACGCTAATGTTATAAGTTTCTGTATCTATGATGACTGTTCCATTACTTACATCGGGAAAAGAAATTGATTTAGCAGACTCTAAATGTTTTATCGATCCACCCTTTACAGTACCTTTAATAGTAATTTTGATTGGTGTATCAAGATAAGAATAATTTTCGATACCAACATAATGATTTGGAACAATATTCCAAGCAAATGATTTCGTGTTGGGATAAGCTTTTGATCCATACTCATTCCCAGCATCGTATTTCAAAGGTTGATCCAGATCGTATGCATCTGCCTCAGCATATTCATTAGAATCATAATTTATAAACTGAATAGGAATTTTTTCAAGAATAGTTGATACATCAGGAGTAATAGCTTCCGCAAGGCGTACGAAAGCAAACTTTCCGGTATTATCCCACTTGCATTTCAAAAGCTTAGGATTTCCCTTGGAATCAAATAAAAAAGCAGTTAGTTGATCTAACCGCTCTTCTAAATTGTCCCACTTTTGAATCAATGTGTTGGCCTGTAGCCCATAAGTTTTCGGTCCTATCTCAGCACCAAAGTACCAATCACCCATTCGACCGTCAATGTGTTGAGAACGATGCGTGATCTTACCAGATCTAGGGCGTGTATGATTACGTAAAGGACGCATATCAAACTCTTCAAGTCTAATTGATTTTGTGCCGTCTATTAATGTAATCATACTATCTCATCCTCCTAAATCCTTTATTTCCAGCTTCTTTTGTGGTTAAATCATTGATCTCTTTTGCTAATTTCTGAACATCTGCTTCTTCTCTCACTTGGAAGATAGCACCTTCTAATAGCCCTTGATTGTTGATTACAGTCGAAGTGCTTGTTGAATTGTTCGCGATGGATGATCCTAGACTTGCTGAGCCGATATTCCCAACGCCTAAAGCCATTTCTGGAGTCAAATTAAAACTTGAATTCAATCGGTCTGCCATACCACTTACTGTACGCTGTACATTTTTAAAATTTGACTGCAAACTCTCATTAAATCCGCCCATGATAGCTTTACCGGCTGGAATTAACAAACGCCTATCATAACTAATAGGTCCTTTGTGTTCTGCAATCCAATCTGCAATTCCACCAACAAAGTCTTTTACGTTTTCATAAGCTGACTTTAAGCCACCTAAAAAGCCATCAATAATAGCTTTGCCAGCACCAAACAAATCAATTCCCGAAATAGTATCAACAACTGCGCTTGCAATATCTCCTGCTGCAGAAAATACATCTCCAATCGCTCCAGCTATTCCAGATACAAGGCTTGCGATTAATTTTCCGCCTGCTGACAATAAGTCTCCTAAGAATCCTAAAATTGTAGAAAGTAACCCACTAATTAACTTACCTCCAGCAGATAATAACTGTCCTAGTAAGCTTAAAACCCCACTTATTAGAGCTCCAATTAGCTTAACACCTGCAGATAGCAGCTGAGGAACCGCACCAATCAATGCACCTAAAAGAGCTACAATCAGTTGCAAAGCAGCTGCAACTAACTGTGGAAGTACCGATATGACACCAGCAACTAATCCTAGCAACAGTTGAACACCAGCATCAATCAGTTGCGGTAAGGCTTCGATAAGAGCCCCTAATAAGGCCGTAATGATTTGAATAGCCGCATCAATCAGTTGCGGTAAGATTGACAAAACACCTTGGATCAGCGCCATTAATAATTGAATTCCGGCTTCAATGATTTGTGGCAATGCCGCAATCAACGCTGTCACAAGTGCCATAATAATTTGTAAGACTGCCATTAGTAATGTTGGAAGTATTGATAACAGCCCTTGGATCAGTGCCATTAATATTTGTACCCCAACAGCGATAAGCATTGGTAAAGCTGTTATAAAGGCCGTCAGTAATCCAGTGACAATCGTTGTTGCTGCTTCCGTCAACGCAGGGAGTGCCGAAATAATTGCGTCTAACAAAGTAGTGATAATTTGCAGACCAACATCGAGCAACATTGGCAAAACTGATAAAAGAGTATCAATTAGTGCATTCAAGATGCTTATTGCCGCTTTGATAATAACTGGTAGTGCACTCGTTATCCCTTCAATTAGGGCTTTAAGGACAGAGACACCAACCTCTACCAATTGTGGTAAGACATCAGCTATAGCCGCAATAAGCTGGACAATTATTTGAGAAGCTACAATCATCAAAGCTGGCAATGCCATTGCTAACCCTTGAACTAAAGTAGTGATCACTTGCGTCGCTAATGAAATAATTTGAGGCAAAACTGTAGTTATAGCATTAACCAGAGTTTGAATGATTTCTGTAGCAACAGAAACAATTCCTGGTAAAGCTGCAGTCAATCCGTTCAAAAATCCGGTGATAAGGTCTGTTGCAAGCTGCACGAACTTGGGTAAGTTAGAACTTATAAAACTAGCAACATTTGTGATTGTTGACTGCAAGTTATCAAAAACTTGAGTGATCCCATCTGCCGAGAGGTCTCCTGTTTTGACCCACGCCGCAACAAATGATAGGACCAAAGAAATCAAAGTCCCCCATGGACCTGTTAATCCTAAAGCAACAAGTGCCAGTTTCGTCAGTACGCTAATCACAATACTTACTACACCGCCGATTTTCCCAAAAGAACCACCTAAACGATCTAACAAATCGCCTGCTAATTGCATGCCAGAGGAAAAAGCGCCCGAAAGAACATTTCCGATTGTAGATAAAATTGAACCCATTTTTTCCAATCCGGCAGACAAGACTTCCTTTGCAGCACTTGCAAATCGTTGTAAAGCTGGAACAACAACGGATAGAATTGCAGAACCAACAGCTAACATTTTATTGAATCCACTGACTATTGCCGTGCCGACTACAGAAGCTACTTTTTGAAGCGTTGGTAAAACTCCAGCTAAAACTGTTTTTAGCCAATTGAAAGCAGCGACAAGACCTTCTTTTAGGACTGATACAGTTTTGTTAACTCCTTCTCGGAAGGTTTCATTTGTTTTGTAAAAGTATGTGAATACACCTATCAAAGCTCCAACTGCAGCAACTACCCAACCGACAGGCCCCATAAATCCAGCGAGCATCTTTATCGTTCCGACTAATCCAAGGTTATTTAATGTTATCATTGCTATTTTTAATGCAGATATAGCAAAAGTTAAGCCATTAATAACTGAAGATACCGCTGAGGCGATTTGCAATGCAATCAATGCACCTACCACAGCTGAAATAACCGGTGCAAGAGTTACTGCTACATCATACAATTTTGAAAAAACTGTTTCTACTTCCCCTGTATGCTGAATAAAAAAATCCATTCCACTAACTATAGAATCGAAAGCGGAATTGATTACGCTTTTTAAGCTATCTATATTCTGAGCAATAGTTTTACCAGTTAAAACCTGTGATAATTCATCTACTTTCGTTATTACATTAGCAATACCCTTCGATACAGCATTCTTCAAATTTCCAAAAGAAGTAGCAATCCCTAAACTATTCTCTTTAGCAAGATCAGCAAGCATTCCTGTCCCAGTTCCAAGCTCTATCAACTTGTCATTGAATTGGTCAAACGTTACGGTTCCATCTTTCAAAGCAGCATACAAATCTCGTTGAGCAGATTTACCTACATATCCCATTGCTTCTGCAGTTTTTTGCAAAGCTAAAGGCATCGTTTCTTGAAGAGTTTTCCAACTTTCTAAGTCAACGGTGCCTGTTGATAACATTTGATTAAATTGTTGCATTCCCCGACTAGCGTCCTCTGTAGAGGCTCCAGATGCGAGAAAAGCATTATTCAAGGCTAGAACAGTATCGGTAGATTTATCCAAATCCCCTGTGATAGCAGTCATTTGCTGGGTGCTTGCAACAACGTCATCAAGCTTAGTAGGAAGACCATCGATCCCATTGGATAGTTTATCAATAGATTTTTGTGATTCTTTTGTGCTAAAACCTAATGCATTCATTACTTTGGGAAACTTTTGCATCGTGTCAAACCGACTTATCGCACTATCTAATGAGTTTGCTAGGACTTTAAATGCAGCGCTTGCCACTTTCACAAGCCCTAAAGCTGTAGCCATTTGAGTTACTTTACCAATTGAAGATCCAACTTTGTTAGTAAATGTATCCGTTTTGGATGCTGTATCACCAAGAGATTTCCCAAGCATGTCAGCTTTTTCTTTCATGGTTAGGAAGCGCCCATTTGCAGCTCTCCACCGACCATTTTTGTCCTGAAAAGCGCCGTCGTATTTTGACGATAAGCTATCAATCGATTTTTCTGCACTCTTAACTTCTTTGTCGTTGACAGTGACATCAATAACAATTTTCCCATCAGCCATCAGCATCCACCTCGCTTGACTCCTTCGCTAAGGAATATTTGGCTTGAAGTTCTCTCATGCGCTCTTTTTCCTTTTCGCTTTCGCCTTTACTAGGAGACCAGTTGCGGATTTGAACAATTTTTGGAAGAATTGTGTCATCTGGAAGGCTTTCTAGGATAGCTTGAAATTCTTCCCAGTGCATTTTCCCTTGCTCCTCAAAAAGATTAATGCCGATTTGACGGAAGGAGGCATATATGTACTTAGCATCTTGGACCAAGTCCATACTTTTCTTATCGCTAGATGATTTAGGTGTTGGCATAGGATTGCCATCTAAGTCATAAATCACTTTCTCTTGACTTCCGATCTGAATATGCCGATTCAAAATTAACTCCCAAAGCTCCATTTGTTTCTCGAAGGTAAGATTAGATTCACCTACAAGGAGATTGAGCGCCAAATCAACCTTTTCCCAAGCCATCAAAGACTTGTCAGAGATGGTATCTAAAACATCCAAGACATTATCAAAAGCCAGATCAAGTGGATACACACTACCTTCAAATTCAATTTCAGTGGTCAATGGGTCATTCAACCGCATTTAGATCACCTACTTTTTCTTCTTTTTGTTTTTAAGAGCTTTCTTCTTCAGCATATTTGCTTTGCGTTGTGCTAACTTGTCTTCACGCTCTTTCGCATCGTTTTCAATTGCTTCAGCAACGTTCTCAGCGATTGGATCAAATAAATCGAACAATTGAATTGCATCTTGGTACTTCGAATAGATTTTTTCATAGGATCCATTACCAAGAAGTGCATCATATTGAATAGCATTAAGTTCATTAGAGATCTCAATAAGACTTTCAGCATCACTTTTAGTAATATTTTCTTGATCGATCACTAATTTTTCTCGCTTTTTCACCAATGGCGCAATCTTTTCTTCGACCTCGTCTTGAACATCGAAAAAGCGTGTTAATTCCTCGACCGTTGTTCCAAAGAAAAACTCAATTTCTCCGATATTGATAGGAAATCCAGAACGTTTAATTTCAAATTGCATGTTAGTTTCCTCCTAATAAAAAAAGAGGGCATTAAGCCCTCCCTTTTAGTTTTTAGTTAAAATTGTTGGTGTTGACCAAGCTGAACCAGTATATGGACCGTCATGCAAGAAACGTGCTTTCTCAACATCCGTTGCGCCTACACCTTTTTCTCTGTAAGTCTGAACATAGAGATAAATCTTATCTCCAGTTGTAAGCTCTGGTACATCACCTGTTGCTAAAGTCCAGCTAGTTGTTTCTGTGTAGCCCATATTAACAGCTTGGGTTGGTTCCGATTGATTCGCATTACCGTAATGCACAAGATAAGCTTGAGCATCATCTACAGCATCCCAACCAAGAGAAATAGATCCATCTTCTTTGATTTCCCCGGTTACGTTCCGGGGAGCATTAGGGTGTAGGTTCCGTTACTTCTGGTGTTTTGTCATAAGTGATAGCACAACTGAATTCTTCCCAATCAGAAGCTTCCCCAGAACCGGCTACGATCTTCTCGCTAAGAGTTCCAACTCCTTCGATTGTCGTTCCGTCTGTTTCAATGATTTTATGCCAAACTTTTCGATCATCGCCTTTAGCACGTTTTTTCTTTTTGACAAGTTGTTGAGCTTCTTGCTTTGGATCCCAATAACCAGAAAAATTCCATTTTTCGGTTACGCCAGTAACATCGGTTGATAAAGTACCATCGCCTGCGTAATCGGCATAATCCTCCGATTGCACATCGCCATCATCTTCAACAGTCGTTACGTAGCGCCCAAATTTCTTATAGGCATCTTCCAATGGTTTAGTATCAGGTTTCGTTGCATCATAGTCAGCAACAAAATGTTGCCGTAAGGCGTTCTTTTTTCTTGCCATTAGTTTGTTTCCCCCTTAGGATAAGTTGTGATTTTTGCTTTAATATCAACCAAAAAGATGTAAGTACCTGTTTCATCCAGTTGATTGATAAATGGTTTGTTTGTAATGCTAATAGAGTCAAAATCAAAAGAGCCATCAGAACTATTTAGCTCCGACAGCTCTTCTAGATAATTTTGCACAAGCCAAAGTGCATTACTTATTTTCTGCTGATCTTGTGACTTCATTGCAAATTCAAAGTTCAACTCTTGATCTTTTGTACCGTCAAAGAATTCTTGGGTCACTTGGCCACCTGCTAACGGGTACAAAACAAAAGCTTCAGCCTTTGGTGGCAAATATCCCAGAACACATTTAAGCGGTAAGTTTGGAATAGTATTCACTGATTGATTTAAGCGTTCTATAAAGTCCACTACAACCCGGCTCCTTTCTTAAATGCTTTTATCCAGTCGCTCATAAAGATTGCTTCTGCTTTTAGATCCCATCTTGGTCCGGTTCCTGGAGTCGTGTACTTCCAACCGCCCGGTGCATAGAATTGGCGTCTAGCGTATACGGAAATCCATTCAATCTGACTACCATCTGGAGCGACATTACTCATTTTACGAAGATCGCCGTCTTTTTCAGGAACAAAGTTTTCGTTCATCGTTGAATGCATCCTTGATGCCATATTGAACTGACCACGCTCAAAATTTTCAGTTGACAACTTTTTCCTAACTCCACTTAAATCAACTTTGATACCAGACATCAGACTACCTCCAATCGCCAACCAATGGATTGTCCGTTCAAAATCAATGGCTTAGAAGTAATGATAGTAAACTCATCGCCATTGAACTCTATTTTGGTTGATACTTTGAAATAAGGTAGCGGTCCACAGTAGCGATCTGTCATGGTGATAGAAGCGTTTGGAGCATCATCAGTAGAGTTTATTCCTGAACGAGTAAACTTTGAAGCAAAGTTAAACCAACAGTTTTCAACCGTCCAGTTTTTAGTAATAGGCTTTTGCCAATCATCTTCTCCGATTACTTCCTTATAGGTAATCGTGTGACAGAACGCTTTTTTGGGTGGTAAACGATAATAACCCATTACCCTAGCCCCCTAAACAACAACCCTGTACCTGATAAAAGCAGGATAGCATCGTCGGACATAATAGAGGGCGACTCGTTTGCTCCTGTATTATTGTATCTGCTAGCTTCAGTTACGCTCATACCATCCACTGACCAGCTTTGAGGACTGTTGATCTCAAGTGTCGAAGTAGCATTCGCTTGATACATATATTCTATTTGAGCTGCGACTGCCTTTTTGAATTTCGATTTGCGAAAGTCAATGTCAGATTCTAGATCGTTGAACTGATAAAAATTTCTTGTTTGTACATCAACAAGATCACAAGCTTTGTTGACTAACTCATCGAACTCGTCTTCAGTCATTGATGTATATCCGATTTCATTGTATTCCGTATAAGTCAAGTAAGCCATAAGTCCCTCCTTCCAAAAAAGAGAGCTTATTAAGCTCCCTCCGTCACGGTGACTTGGCAAGTTGCAGTTTTGCCATTTACTGTTGTTGCTGTGATCGTTGTAGATCCAGCCGCTACCGCTGTTACTTTCCCTTGTACAGGAGTGACAGTCGCAATTCCCGTATCGCTTGAACTAAATTGAACTGATTTGTCACTTGCTTCTGCAGGCGAAACGGTAGCTTTCAACGTCGCTGTGCCCCCAACTTCAAGAGATAACGTCGTTTGATCTAACGTCACTCCTGATGGGGCTACGCTTTTGGGACGTAAGATACATAAATTGCTTTTTTAGCATTATCAAATACAATCGCATCGTAATAGTCCAAACCTTTAATTGTATCACGGTAGCCATTGCGATCTTGACTAGCCGGAACAGTGTCAACCGTACCAAATTTAACGATTGGAGCAATTGCTGTTAGTGGTGTAATGATAAAGTTTACAGTGTCTTCAATTGTCAAACCAGACATACGGCCTTTTGCAACTTTGATGATTGGCACACCACCGTCAATTTGAGCAACCGTACGATTGATTCCGTTAATCTGCATTTGATTTGTGGAGAAAGTTTTGCTGACTCCAGCAGCATTTTTCAATAATCGATAAGTAGCTGCCGAAACAAACATCACATATCCGCCAGGAACTTCATTGTCTGTCATGTATTCTTCTGCAGCGTCATATGCTGTGAGAATATTTGCCGCAGTCAAAGTTTCATTGATTTTTTTACCTGCATTGTCGAACATAACTTGAATAGCCACTTTGTCACGATGAGGAACGGTAATCAATCGTTTATGTTCAGTTACAACATTGTTAATTGTCAAAGCTGCACTCTCAGATTGATCTAACTGATCTACATCATATGCAAACCAGTCTTCATGAGTAAGTTTGATCGTTTCCTTCTCAATGCTAACTGCACTTCTAGCATTGTCTTGGTTACGTTTGTATTGTGTTGCTTCCACAAATCCACTCATTTTATTAATTCGGACTTCATTTGCACCGACAAAGTCAGCTGCAGTGATGCTCTTTGCTCCTTGAGTCAGAACATCCCAAACTTGAGAATCG
Organism: Enterococcus sp. RTP21361st1_A6_RTP21361_211029; assembly: GCF_040910045.1. Classification (NCBI taxonomy): domain Bacteria; kingdom Bacillati; phylum Bacillota; class Bacilli; order Lactobacillales; family Enterococcaceae; genus Enterococcus; species Enterococcus sp. RTP21361st1_A6_RTP21361_211029. The sequence goes on from NZ_JBDGBK010000014.1 coordinate 41,884, forward strand.
GCACGGAATTCCTTATCAATAGTTGCTAAGTCTTTACTGTCTAATACTAAAGCCATATTTATTCACCTAATCTTTCTTGAATTTTTTGTACCATCGTTTTTTCATTGCTGCCAGCTCCTTTAGGAATGCCCCCAGCAAAGATCGTAGGAGTTGGTTTGTCCTCATTTTGTTCTACTTGCTGAAATAAGAATGCTTTGCTTTCTTGTAGGGATTTTAGTTGTTCATCAAATCCTTGTAATTTGCCATCAACGACTTTAATCGTGTCCTTGTCTAATTGAGTAAGGACAATGTCCTCATCAAGCGCCTGTGCTTCTTTAAGCGCCAATTTGATAGCAAAATCTTTCTGTTGTTCAGCAAGTTGCTTTTCGGAATTGGTTTTTGATTCGTCAAACTTTGTTTGTAAGTCAGCAAGTTGCTTTTCGAGATCTTCATTACCTTTTGCTGATTCTTTCAACGTGTCTAATTCAGCTTGGTTGGCTTGCAGTTCCTGTTTCGCACTGTCACGCTCACTTTCTGCTGTAGCTACTTGCGCATTAAGTTGCGTTACTGTCTTACCGTGCAAAGCCATCACATTTTTAGCCGTATCTTCGTCAATTCCTAAAGCGATTAAGTCTTCTTTTTTCATCAATATTCCTCCTAAGTGTTTTTAGAGCGGCAACTCCCGCTTCGAGTCCGTCTTTTAGAGACATCCGAGCAGGTCTAAAGCAAAACAAAAAAGCCCAGCAATACTAGACTTTTGGATATGGATTATGAATAAACTTGTTCCCGGTCATATGATCGATGTAAAAGAGTTTTGTTATCTTCAATAAATTGACGCAGGACAGCTTGTCTTGCTCGTACAATCGATTTAAAGTGTTCGATATCTTCTTGATAACCTATCCATTCCGAAGCCTTGAGCGACTTCTTAGCCATTCTAATTGATCGCTCTAATCTTCGTTGTTTAGCAATAATTTTAGCGTTTTGTTGAGCAACTTCAGGAGAAACTGGATCTTTCATGCCAGTATTTTCCATAGGTAGTTGAGAATACCAACGGTGATTACAATTAATACCGTTACATCCGGCAGGTGTCTTCCAACCATAGTCATATACGCTAGGTAAATGTTTGAATTCTTCTGGAGCTTGATTCTTGGGAATCATCAGAACATATCTGCCCTGGATTTTGCTACAAGTGTCACGAGCCGCCGGATGATGGCTCATAAGAGCTGTAACTATTCCATATTCGCTTATACCTCTTTCGATCCTCAAATCATTAAATACAGTGGCTGTTGTTGATTTGATCACGGTACGGACATACGTCTCAAGCGTCCACGACTTCCCTGACTTGTCTTTTAGACTGACATCAATCCCTTTTTGAACCATTTCATAGATTGCCCTTCTAAAAGCTTTCTGAGGCGTTACCAGACCCCCGATGATTCTTGCAACTGTATCATTCAAAACTTGTTGATACATCTTAGCGATTGAGTTCACTTGATAATTTGTAGACAAAAGTGTCTGATTGATATGATTCTCAAAATCTAACCATTGACTCTCGAAATATTGGTTGAGTATTTGATCGAGATTCGTCCATTCCTTAACAGGCGTTTTAACCAAATTAGCAAGTTTCTTATTTTCTTTGAGATTTTTCTCATAGCCATCCTTAGTGATGATCTCAGCTAGCTGTTCTTTCGTGACACCATTACACTCTTCAACCAATTCGTTAATAGTATCCCAATTCAAAAGGCCTAATTGGTCTAGCTTTTCAAGATACCACTGAAAAACAGTATCTTTGGAGAGTTCTGCATTAGTTTTAATCTTTAATCGATCAACAACTAGCTGCATAATTTCTTCTTCAAGAGTTAAGTAAGAATCTTGTATTGCAGCAGATTTAATGTCTAGTTGTCGTTGAGTGATTGCCATTTAATCACTCCATTTCCTCTGGTAGACCTGCATTAGACATCATTCCGGATAACTTATCCGCACTTTGTCGCAATCCTAACTGATAAAGTTCCAATGCTTCGTCTTCTGGAAGATTCAAAATCTTCTCAAAAGCTTTATTAACTGGATAGCCTAGTGTTATCAGTTGCTGATAAAATGTAAGTTTTTCACTCGTCGATGTAAATGCTCCATCATCAAAATTGACACCTACATCATCAAATGACGGAATTGAACCATCGTAGACATTTAATGATTTACCCAGCTCGCAAACAGTGACAACCAGTTCCTTAACAAACTTTTCAATATTAGTGATTTGCATTGAACGTGTCTGATAAGTTTGAGAGTTCTCGCTGACCACTTCTGTAGCTGTTTTTGTCGATAACTTTCCAGAACTATCGAAACTAAATGTTCCGCTAGAAAGATTTGTTTCCATCTCCAAGGTTCTCAGATGATGGTTGATTGCAGCAACGTACTCAGTCGTTCGAATGTCACTTGTTAGATCTTTGATTGTGTAATCATCCATATTGACCCCAGGGATAATTTGGAATGTGTCTTCATCATCATCAAAGTACATTTTGACTTGACCATTCTCTACACGACTTTTCAGAAGCATCTCACTCGCAGCGATTCGTCTCTTTCCTCGTCTGATTTCCTCATTGAATTCGTCAAACGTCCGGTTAATGCGGTCTAATGTCTTCTTACAGTTATCACAAACACCTAATCCCAAGGGAGAATATGGAGAAATATTATTAAACCCACTTGTTTTTAGATATGCGAATAGCGGTCTGGACAATACGCCTGTATTGAAAGTTGACTGAGGTTCTAGATCATCATAAAGTAAAGATAAATTGACCTGCGATCCTACTATTTCTGGAATCTCCGATCGATATAGCTCATTTGTGACTGTATACATCCCATTTTCTTGCCATTCATGAAATTCTAGCAGTGTGTAATAGACCTGTTTTCCGCCTTCTGTTCGAATAGTCCTGAAAGGAATAGCACATTCACTGATATTGTTCGAATTACTGTCTAATGGATAAAAGGCATCTGCTAATGCCCAAGAAAATTCAATTTGATTGGTTTTCTTATCCAAATACGGTCTACATGCTAGGCCACCAAGTGCAAACATTGGCTCTAGATACTTAGCAAAGTTCTTCTTGAAATCGTTGTGTTCGAATACATTTTCGATAAACTCTTTAGCATCGCCATCTACTTCAATCTCACATTGCTCATTGAAAACTACTGTTGCATACTGCCCAGCAACTTTTTTCATCATGTTAATGCTAGAAAAAGGGCGTTTTTTTGTCTTTCCGTTGCTATTCTTAAATTGAATATCATCATGCTTGCCCTCATAGTATCTGAGGCTTTCAATGATTCTGTTGTATTCTTCTGACTCTAAGTTGATCTTCGGATGGTCCAAGATCGAGTTAAGACTTTGAATTGGCAAGATAGTATCTGCCCCCTTTCTAAATAAGCTTTTAATTGACTGAATTAGTCCCAATTTTCCACCTCCTAGACTGCTATTCCTAAAATGGATGCATTATCTACGCAGAAATATTCAAATGCATCACAGGTATGGTCATCTTCTTTGATTACGACCGGGTTATCCGTATCAGCAGTACCTTCTTTGTACCGGTAGTGCTTATGTTCTTCATAGAAAACCTTGTTGCTTTCCGTATCGAGATAATAAAAACGACCTTGCGCAAATAAATTAGTCGCAAAGTCAATCATGGTTTGTTTATCTTTCTTAGCTACTGGATTCCAGCGTATTTGATAATCGAGATAATACTGATTTCTAAGAGCCGCCTCAGCGCTATCAATCGTTCTATTAATAACTTGAGCATTCTTCCACCGATCATCTTCAAGGGTCTTAGAAATGAACTTATGCACCTCTGTGGATAATTGGGAGGGTGCAAGTTTCACGCTTTTTCCCGCAGGTGAATAATAGTAAGTATCTAGCAGCACGACCTTTTGTTTTGCCGTCAATCCTAAACAAAGAACTGTTGTCGCTGATTGAGCGTGACCACCGTCAAGAGAATAAAAAATAGCGGTGATATAGTCATCGCTAGGCAAATCTACTATTTTTCTGAACGTTTCAACGTTGTACACATTATCTTGGAATCCAACTGGTAAACCTTCGTAAAGATACAAGTAATAGTCATAATCGTTCTCTTTGATCCGGTTGATCTCATCTATCATTTGCTGCGTAACAAAGCCTAAAGCATCATCTTTATAGCTGGATGAATGAATCAAGTAATCTTTATGTCCTTCTAATTCATTGGTCCATTCGTTAATCCAATGATATGGATTTCTAGGAGGATTGTAGGAATAGAAGAATTGTACCTGCACGGCATCTACTGGTTTTTGCCGCATAAATGTGGCTTTCATCTGGTCAAATTCTTCTGCGCTGTTAAACTCTGCAGCTTCTTCGACCCATACAGCGATGATGTTCCCAATGTCGTTAGATTTCAGCTTTTGAAAATCATCTTGGCCATAAAAATAAAACGTAGAACCTGTTTTCCTATGTGTGATTTTAAATGGAGAAACAGTACAGCTGAACTGATCTAAGAGAAAGAATTTTCCAAGCGCCCACTGGATTTTTAAGAAAACTGAATCACGTATTGTATTTGCCACCTTACGAATGATTACAACGTTTGCTTTTCTTCTGGTCATAATGTATCCAACCATCATAAAAACAAGCTTGAGCGCAATGACAGACGATTTGAAACTATTCCGTCCACCTCGTAGGATGTTGTATGGTTTCTTACTGATCCAAACTGATTTAAAATGAGGATTTACTTCTTTTTGGATGTCAATTCTATTCATCCGAATCACCCCAAGCATCGACAATAACAATATCACCGCCGCCGGTGTTCGAATCATCATTAGTAGTTGATTTGAGTTTTGCGATTTGAGCATCCATCAACTCAAGCTTCTTCCTGCGTTCATCTTGCTCATCAGCAATGGCCAAGAATTGTTTGATGAGATTTGACAAGGTTCCCATCGCTCTTGATTGAGCATTTAAGAAAGTAGCTTGTTTATCCCAAGCGTATTGAAATTGTCGGGTTAACTTTGTTTGGACTGCTTTATTTGTTTCCGGATCTACTAACATCGGATTGATTTCTGCGCTTACAACATCCTCTGTAGAATCAAACTCGTCCTTAACATACATAATCTTTTGTGATCTGATGATAGCAGTGTATTGAATCATGATGTTATTCCAAATAATATCTGCAGGATCTGAGCTGTAAAGTTCCTGAATAATTTGCTTCGTATCGTCTGGTAGCCAATTTGCAAACAACCCGTGGCTTACAGCATTTTTGTTATTAGGCGGTGGTTTCCCCCCAGGATTCCCTCTTGCATTCTGATTACCTCGCATTGATTCGTAACGCTCTTTTTCATTCGGAGCGCTCCGTTTCGTTTCACCATCCCACTTATCCTCAGATTTCCACTTTCGGACAGTAGATGCAGATACACCTAACTCATCGGCAATATCTTTGAGCGGCTTCTTTTTATTCGATCCTATCCAAATACGATATGCTTCATCTCGCATCGGATTTCTCTGTCTAGCCATCCATTCTCCACCACCTCGCAATCTGTGTTTGTTTTGTAATTCTATGTAAAAAAACAGCCCCGAAAGGCTGTTAAGTAGGAAGTATCAAAGATCATGTGAGTAATCCAATCGACAACTCCCAATCAGGAATGTAGGATTTGAACCTACGGCCTCTACTGCCCAAAAGTAGCGCTCTACCAAACTGAGCCAATTCCTGAAAAAAGACGGCTAGCGAATGAAGAAAAGGAGTGAATTCAACTCCATTCTATTATAAATTTTTTTGTCGCCGTCTTAGTTTAAATACAGGGCGCTGAAAATGAAATTCAGAAAGGAGAAATCTACCAACAATCATAAAGGAGTGCGCCCTGTTATTTACAATAGTTGATACTACAATAATACTACGTAAAATCATGTAAAAACCGCAGTATTTCCACATAAAAACCACATCGATTCAGCAATATTCTATTAATTTTCCTTTTCGATAGGCTTCAGCGAATTCAATCAAGGCGGTTGCTTTGTAATCTTCGATTGTCCTGACTGAGTAACCCATTTGCTGAGCAATTCCAACATTGGAGTATCGATCAACAGTGCAATACGAGTAATACAAAACTTGGCGGCTATCTATTCCCAACGCCAAAAGAGCTACTACAATAGCATCCCTTTCTGCCTCCGCATCCATCATCTGGATGATCGCATCTTCTGACTTGTTGCCGTTGCTTGGTGTTTTAGGCATATCAGTGATGATCGGTGAGCGGACATCAATCTTAGATCGACCAGCAATCCGCTCCAACCGACGATAATTTCTCAAAATGCTTTTTGCATTCTGCCTAGTCCTACGAAAATCTATCTCTCTTAATAGCATCATTGCTCAATCGCCCCTTTATTTGGTATAATGAAATTACCTTGGCGGGTACAAAATCATTATTTTGTAGGGCATTGGGCGACTGCTTAATGCTTTTTTATTTTTCTTCGAAAACAGTTTTAATTAATTCAGCATACTTCGTATCTTTCAGTAAAGCTTTTAATCTATTATTTTCGCTTTTTAATCGATTCAAGTCGTTGTTCATTCCTATACAGCCTAAGAGAAGAAATAATATCACTACTCCCACAAAAATTCTCACTATCATTTTCGATCATCTCCATTGCAATTATTTCCACTATCAAAGCCATCTTGTTCCATAAAATAGCTTCCTCCATAATCTTGCTCCTTTTTATCTATAGACTTACCGAAAACTACACAGATAGCTACTAAAAAGACAAATCCTGTGAACCCTAACACTGCAACTGTCATTTTCACCCTCCACTTTCGATCGCATTTTTTACCATTGGATCACGATATAACATTTTGTATTTGAATTGCTCGTGCTGCAGCTGTTCTTGAAGTTGTTCAATCTGCTTCTGTTTATCCACAATTGTATAGAATAGTAAACTCAGCGTTATTACTACAAGGACCGTTATGATAATTGTTTGACTACGATTCATTGGCTTGTACCAATTCATTTTCTGTTCCAGCTTGCTTTATAACAATATAGTCTCCAATAAGATTTAAATTGTGCGCAACGATAATTTCGTAGCATTTATTCATCGAAAAATACTGGGCTAATCTCGATTCAGGATGATCTTTTAATTCAGACATATGCGCGATATCGTATTCTTCGCTATACCAAACTACTTGCCAAAAAATCCCTTTGGTTAATTTTCTTCCAACAACTATGCAATACTTTTCTTCAGTATCTACGCGAAATACTTCTGTTTCGATCGGCTTATCTGGTGTATATCCCTCAAAATAAATATTGTTGCCTGATAAAGTCATCTTCAGTGCTGTACCGTCATGTTCTCCGTTTATAAAAACATCGTATCCGATTTTCATCTTATCCCTCCTGACTGCGATTTTTAGCGATATTTTTCAGATGCTTTTCCAACTGTCCGATATTCATCTTCATTTCAATCGGTGTATTTCCCCAGCTCATTTTGGATACCACGCTCATTCTGAACGAGGAAAACGTTGCTGTCATAAGCCCGAGCCTCTTTGCACGAACCCATATTTGATAAATCTTTTTTTGTGTCTTACGGTCAAAATAGCAATGTGCTTTTCTTGCCTCTTTATATTGAGCTTCGATTATTGCGCGCCACCTGTATCTATTCATTAAAATCCTCCTTCGGCTCGCTATCGCTGACGATAGCGGAATTACTGCACACTTTTTACTAAAGACTTAAACTGATATACACTTTTGTTTGTTTGACGATAGATCAACATTATTCGGTCATTGTTAATAGCCACTAAATCTAAATATTCAAAAACGTCATCTGGATTTTTTTCTGCCTGATCTTTAAAAAAATCAGTTATCTGAGCATCAATAGATGGTGCTAAAAATTCCTTGAATTTTGTCATCACTCTTCCTCCTGTTCCAATGCCCAGCCCATAATTGCGTCTCTTCTAAAAACAGCATCCCGTCTCACGCCAGTTGAGACACCTAGATAGTTAAATCTCACCGCAAGGCCATCGTATCCAATAGGCTCCTCATCAAAATCACGCACATCTTCAAATTTCATCGTTTGCCCTGTAGGCAACCAGATAATTAAACTTTTCATTGTTGATCCTCCTTGTTTGGACAATCAGTAAACAATACTCGTCCTACTTCCACCCACATCAATCGGCCCCAAACTTCTACTACCGCTATTGGTTCTGCGTATTGACCTGACACACTACCTGCTAGAACACCTACAGTTGTATGCGCTCTTTGATATATTCCATGAAACGTGGCTTCTTCCTTGGTTTTCTTCTTGCCAAAACCTAATGTGACAATACATGGTCTTTTACTCTCACTCACATTCATTCCTCGCTTTCTGCTATTTCGTCGGATAGCTGACTAAATTACACTAATTTCATCAATTTCATAAACGTTGTACCAGCTAGGTAAATATTTGTGCTTTATGAACCAGTTTTGAATTAAGTCATCTAGTTCTTCCCTGTGTTCTT
>NZ_JBDGBK010000015.1:0-49075 GCF_040910045.1 Enterococcus sp. RTP21361st1_A6_RTP21361_211029
CTTGCCAACGCTCTTCATCCACAGAACACATCCATTTTTCGTGCATTTCTTTACTCATTTTCTTCTCCTCCTAGTTGCTAATCTCTGTCAATTACTGACTCACAGTAATCTTCATTATTTTGAACACACCCTGTGCAACCATTGCTTGTTGTTCAATTTCTGAGTAGCTGTAGCCGTGCAGATACATCACCGCATGGCGACCTTTCCAATTCACATAATCGACTCTGTATTGTCTCAGGCCCATCTACATCACCTCTAACAAATCACGAACGACGCCTTTCGTTAATCCGAGCGATTTCTTCCATCGAGCTAAAGCATATGCGGTGATATTGAAAATATACTTGATCTCACGGTCTAGATAGCCCTGTTTTTTTAGCTGTATATAACTATTTACACTCAGTTCCTCCATCGTGCAGATCGCTCGATCACTAGACAACTGTTTTTCTTGCGTTCCCACTCGTTCTAGTGCTTTGCTCAGCCGTTGGACTTTCTCCACAATCTCTGGATCATTGTCCCAACCTTCTAAGTAGGTCAATTCACTGATTTTTTGACGTAAAAACCGTTTTTGATAGGTGGATCGAGACGATTGAGTTTTCTTTGCTTGCTTCATCCGGTCTTCTCCTTTCTTGCCATCAGTCCTCGATATAGCAACTTGGCTTCTTGCCACATGGATTCAGTAGTTCCGGCAGTGAGAAATTCGCCATAGTGCATCTTTGATACTTTGCCCAAGCTAATTCGAGTATGGCGATACATCACCATGAAGATTCGAAAGCGGACCTCTTCTGGCTGATCACTATCAAGGATTCGCTTAACATTTTCCATCAAGTTCTTGTGACTAGGGTCTAATGCAGTGTAGATTTGCTTAATTACAGTGATTCGGTTTAATTGATCAATTTCCAAATGGATCGTCCCCCGCTTCTTTTCGTAATCGTTCCATGATTTCCGCTTCTTTCCGGGCGTTGTATCCTTCTGGATCATCTAGCCATTCTGGGATAGGCTCTGTGCGCACTGGCTTGTAGGATAAGGCGCTATAACTTGTTCCCGCTTGTTTGTACTCCCTGTTGGCTTGTACCGCCATGGTGTCGTATTTTTCACGTAACTTGCGGGCAGATAAGATATTTGCTGACCAAAAATTATTTTTCTGACTCCAATCAATCATCCGGCTTACTTGGTCTTCGGTCCGCTTATCGATCTCGATCATTTTCCGAATGTCATCCGCCCAACGTTGGAGGTTCGGTTCCTTGATTTCCTGATTCTGACAAATCTGTTTGAATAGCCGTTCTGCGAGTTGATAATAATTCGAGGCATGGTCGTAAACGCGCGCTTTGCGTGTTTGCGACGATAATGTTTTATTCTTTATATTCTTATCATTCTTTATTTCTTTATCATTCTTGTTAGTTGTTAGCTGCTTGTTAGTTGCTTGTTGATTGCTTGTTAATTTCTTTGTTGAGTCGGATTCCCTAGATTGATAAATCTCCCAATTGATAATGGTTATAAGCCGATTTTTGTTTGTTGATTCGCTTGTTAGAAATTCATATTTTTCAAATCGTTTTAGAGCAGTTCTTACATTCTGTACAGAGATTCCTTTACCACATTTGCTTTTAATCTTTTCTAGTGACGTAATAAATTGACCAGGAATAGCCTTGTAAGGTTTACCTTGCCATTCCCATTCTTTTTTCTCATGATTCGCCATAGAAAGAAGTGTAATCAATATGACTTTTTGTTCTGGTGTAGATTCTTGCCATATTGGCTTTTCAAGTAATTGGCGGTAAATCTTTATCCATCCGCCGGTCATTTAAATCACCACCTTATCCCAATAAATCGCTGACTTCTACAAAACCTGTTAATGCCTTATGTTGACGACAGTATTCACATTTCCCACACATTTTTGGTGCTTCTTCTCCGTTTTTTACTCGTAAGATATGGGGAAGTTCCTGTTCCAATAATCGAAGTTCAAAATCAAACCGTCCTGGGTAGATGCTGATACCCGCAATATCAGGAGGGGATTCTTTCGTTACTGCAAAGATATAGGGTGTGATTTCCCTGTTATAAGTTTGTTCGAGTAAGTGTTTATAAACAGCCATTTGTAAAATATAGCCGTACTGTTCAACAAATGAAACATATCCACCATATTTCTTTGACCAGTATCTTTGATCAAGACTTCGAGTCGTTTTTAAATCAACAAGATAGCCTTTCTCTAGATTGAAACAATCAATTCTGGCTTTCCATTGCGTATTAAATAGTGTACCGGTTAAAATCAATTCCTTCTCCCCTTGATAAACAAAGCGGAAAAAATCATCATATTCTAACGCTTCAATCATATTGATTGCTTGAACAAATTCTGCACGTTCAGAACCATTCTTTTTGTAGATTGCACTTGCATTATCCTTTAAAAATTCTTGGTGTGCCTCAGAAGATTCAAAATAAGAATGGACATAGTTTCCAACTAACAAAGCCGTAGGATCGCTCTCTGGTGACCACTCTTCTTTTAAATTAGCCAAAGTAGCCGCTTCACATTCTTGAAATGATTTAAACTGGCTGACTGACATATATTGCCAGTCAGCTTCGTTGCTATAATAGTTCTTCTTGTTTAGGTCCATCGGTATCTACCGCCTTTGCTTCTTTCAACGGGTCTTTCTTTGTTTTAGAAAATTCTTGCTCTAATTTCGATGATTCTTTCTTTTCAGCGGTCGGAATCTCAAACCAATCCTCTACTTTACTCATACCATCTTTGATTGAGTTATAGATATTTGCTAAATCCACACCATTTTTTTCGGTAAAAGCAGTTGCTTTATAACCAAATCTGGCTTCAATCATTTCTTGAGTAACGTCAAGTTTTTCTTTAAACAATTTGAACATTTGATCCAGTCGCTCTTTTAACGGTTTGTCATTCGCCCCAGCCATCGTTTTGTTGCATTCTTCAACTGCGGATTCAATAATATCTCCCGGAATAACCCCCAAAATACACGCCCGCACACGCCGTGCACCATTGTTAGCCACTAACTCATAAATATCTCTTGGATCCTTTAAGAAAGTAACTCCTTTTTTGGTGTGGCGTTCATGTTTTACTGTGAATACTTTCTCTTGCCGTGTATTCGTTTCAAGGTCCCATGCATAAGCCATAGCAATTGATTCCCCGGGCAATTGTTGTAGTTCTTTAATACCAAAGGATAAATTTCCCCAATTTTGAGCGATTACTTCTGCCAATCGAATCGATGGACCACTGACCATTTGACCACCTCGCGGATAGTTATAAACTGCTGTTTTGGCTAAAGACTGTCGTTTGCATGCATCTAAAATTCGCCGTTCTGCATCAAATGGATTTCTTGGAAATTGCTTTGCCATGAAAATCTGACCTTTTACCTCTTCCACTTCTCGGCTAATTGCAGTAGTCATTAATCCGCTTTGTCCTTGTTGGTTTGTAACTGATTGTTGTTGAAAACTCGTTTCTAAATCATAACTCATTAAAAAGTTCCTCCTGTCTTTGCTTGAGCCAGTCTTTTCCGCTAACAATCCGTAGCTCTGGCATTATGATAGAATCTGCACCGAAATCATCGATCATATCCAAGAAATTCTCATGGTGTAAGACGAATTTATTGCGTGTGCCACATTTATTCATTCGATAGCCGATAAACAGCCAATCCGATTCGTAAACTGTTGTACCATTATCGTCTTCATTCCAGTGTGCAGATGGGTCTTCCACCTCTTGAATATCATCAGATAAGATGTTCGGGAACACGTGACTGGTTTCGTCTTGCATTAAGGTGTCGTAATTCGTTGCGATGTAATCCATCATTTAAATTCACCTCGCAAAGCACGTGAAATAATATCAAGCACATCGTTTGGGTTGTCTGTCACGAATGTATGCGTTTGTTTCGGAGTATTTTCCGTTTCGATGCCGTATAATTCTTTCAACATGCGGTGTTTCGGACAGTCGCAATCCAATTCGGTTAATTCTTCTTTTACATGGTTATATTGTTCAAGAGTAGCGATTGACACAAGTGATTCTGGACCTGCTTGCGCTAATGCCATTTCTCCTTCAGCATCAAGCACGGCTAAGGACAATCCAACTTTTTCTTTGCGACATTCTTCTGCTAGTTCCTCAATTAATCTTTGAATTTTTTCGTTCATTTTGTTATACTCTCCTTAAGAATAGATTTTTTGTATAGATTTTTTGTTGTAGTTTTGTTTGGCTCACACTAGCGGAAACTGGTGTGAGCACTTTTTTGTTTTCCTTAATAGTTCTTATGCAATAATGGTTACTACCTCTTCTTTAAGCAATTCATCTAACTCACTATTCAAAAATTCGTGAATATTCTCCATCGCTGATCCCGCTCAAAGGAACATTAATATTTTTAGCCATTTTGATTTTTTCCTCCTAGCTGTGCTATAATTTTTTCACCTTTTTCATTTTTTGAGCTTACACTGGCGGAAAACGGTGTAGGCTCTTTTTGTTCTCTCAGTTCAAATAATGCCTCATCATAAATCATCATCAACCACATGGCAGCTGTTGGATAGCCGATTCTAACCCACATTGGTACTTGTCCTGTGATTAGTGCGCCTAACGCAAAAATCGTTAAGATAAATGCGGTCCGCCGTACCCAGTAGATTTTTTTCATTCAAACTGCGCCTCCGTCAACTCGTAGTTTACTTTTTGTTGCGCTTGTTCAAATAACTTTTCTAAGTTATCTTCTGTCGCATACTGAATTATCTTTTCAGCATGTGGAAATACCGTTGTGATAAAATCTAGTTTTTCTTTTGACATTTACTCTCCTCCATCTATTAGTTTTTAATATTTACGTCCCAAAATTAACTTATTATAATTAATGGGGAGGTGATTCTATGAAACAAATTCCTGTAATTGCTTATGATGTTCTTGCGGTTGCTGAATCTTTTGCTCCTAGAGATCATCCAAAAGCTGACACTTTCTTCCAGCATCCATATTTATTTTCCTATTCTCGCGAAGAAATTGAGAACGCTTTATTGTTCTTAACTGCAAAAAAACTTATTGATAGTGAAGTTGGTTATTTGCCGAATGGTAGATTTTATTGTCTCTTCATAAGTGTTTTGCCCGATGGATATGAGGTTTTAGAAAATAACTATTTCCAAAATTCATAGCTATTTTGTCGTATAATTTCCTTATCAGGGTGACAGACTGAAATACCGATAAGGAGGGTAAATCTATTGTTAACAAATGAACAACGTGCGCATGATTTAGCAATCGCGTCGTTAGAAATAATGTACGATCAAGAAAAAACTAAATTGCTAAGTATTGCCAAAAACGAATCAAAACGCGGAAATGATATTACTGTAGATATCAATTTCGATCCATACACCGAGTACCAGAAGTTGTACAATTTGGTACTTAACGAAATCAACAAAGACTTTTAGACAGGTTTGCCAGCAATTGTCAAACCACCAATAAATTTTAGTTGCTCCTCGCTACTCCCAATAGCTTGGAGCAATTCTTTTACTTCCTCCGGCGTTGCTTCGATTGTAATTTTCATCCTCTCACCTCCTATTCTGGTTGTTTTAAAATTCACCTGTTGATAAAATAATTTTTAAAGCGAGGTGAAATATTTTGAAAAAATACTTAATATCTTTTTATTGGGAAACTGACACAAATAGCTCATTAGCAGTTTCTCTAAGAGCAAAACTGGAAAAATTATCACCGGACAAATGGGTTCATATTTTCCCGAACTTAATAGTCATTCAATCCGAACTAACAATTGACGAGCTTTATTCAAAACTTTTACCAGAAGCCGATAAAACTAAAGTAATCATTGTTAATTTCAATAACATCTTAACTAACACTCAAGTGAGTAATGAGCTGTTAAAAGAATACGATTATTGAGTAGAACAACGCTTGACATATTCTTTATAAGCTTTCATATAATCTTCCTTTGAGACTGGCGGATATTTGAAACTAAGCCCTTCAAATATGCTTCTAGTCTCTTTTAATTCTTTTTTACTCTTATTCATCCTCTCACCTCACTTCCAATTGAAGATTAAGCCTGTTTTGATACAGTAACACTTGAAATTGCCTGAGTTCTCTTTTAGCAATTTCAATCTGTCTATCACTTAATACGCTTTTCTTATCATGTAATAAAGAATGCAACTCATTTACCTTCTCCTCGATTAACTTAATGATTAAAAGATCATGATTCAAAATGAATATCACTCTTCAATACTTCTTTATCGATAACACTCTGTCCGGGAGTCTCATCTAATTAATTTATGCTTGTGTAAATATTCAAATACTTCTTTTTTGTTCCAACATTCAGTGTTTCCCTTTATGTGATAAGGAAATCCATCAAGGTAACGAAACGATTTGTCAAAAGTATCTGGGTCGCAACCGATAGCAGCTGAAATCTCTTTTCTATTTAGAAGAAATTTTTCTTCGTCGTTAATTTCATCTAAAATTTCATGAATAGCTTTCGTCAGTACAGACTTCAACATTTCTTTGAATGAATTAACGAAGTCAGTTGCAAACAGGTTCATGGTCAACCACTCCTAAATCAATATCTAGTAATTCTTCGATTTGTTTTAATCGTTTAGTAGGTGTTCGGTTTTCTGCCAAGATGTCTTGCAGATAAGCCATTGAGATACCCATTTGATGAGCCAATTCTCGTTGGCTCCATTTCTTCTGAATAAGCGCAATTTTTACTTCCTGTTTTAATGTCATTTCTATCACCTCCATTCGAAAATTGACTCTTTTTATTTTCTTTTCCTATTGACAAAAAGAGGCAATATGCTATTATGTAAGCATACAAAATACAGCACGCAAAAAAACGAGCTTTACTGATGTCTGGGGAGACTATTTAGTCATTGCTTACAGATTTTGTGTGTCGTAAATATCTTGCTTACAAAACACAGTATAAAGGTCTATTGACTCTTTGTCAATAGCTTTTAGACTCTTTTTCGAGCAAAAAAGGAGAAATTTTATGAGTATCGTTGATAGAGTCAAAGTTTTAGCAGCTGAAAAGCAAATAACTTTAGCAGAGCTAGAAAGAAAATTGAATTTTGCCAATAGTTCTATTAGACGATGGGGCGAACGAACACCTGGTGCTGACAAAATTCAAAAAGTTGCAGATTTTTTTGACGTTAGTACTGATTACTTATTGGGAAGAACTGAGAAGCGCCGTTACTACGATCTCACTGAAAAAGATAAAAGAGATATCCAAAAAGAATTAGAACTGATTATCGAAGATATGAAAAATTCCGATGCAATTGCTTTCTCAAAAGATACTGAAGAACTCTCTCCCGAAGCTCGAGCTGCAATTCTTTCTTCCATTGAAGAATCTTTGCGAATCGGGAAGGCACTCGCGAAGAAAAAGTATACTCCTAAAAAATATCGTGATAAGTAAAGTAACAATTAGGGGAGGATTTTCGTATGCTTTTATCCGATGTGCCTGCTGCAATCAATAAATTAAAACTACAGCATGGGACAAACGATCCTTTTAAAATAGCAAAAAAAAGAGGGATTTTTATTCTCTATGGCTATTTTGGTGAGGAAGTATATGGATTTTATACCAAAAATCATCGCAGTAAGTTCATACATTTGAATGCCGAACTATCTTATTCTAAATCTCTTTTTGTCTGTGCTCACGAATTGTTCCATGCTATTTTTCATCAAAATGAGAATACTGCACATATGTCTGCGGATAGCTTCTCATCCACTTCAAAAATAGAAGCACAAGCTAATTGTGGTGCAACTCATTTATTGATTAATGGTTTACATCTAACCGAACTCTATGAACCAACAAAACGAGATATCCTTAATTACTATGGTCTTCCACTTGAAATGGAAAGATATTTATAATTTAAAGGAGGTGATGATCGAAAATTCTCTAGAGCATTCTGTCCGGGAGCAAAAGGAGAATAAAATGGCTAAATATAAAAAAACAAAATACCCAAACATTCTTATTTATGAGATAAAAGCTGGCACTCGTTACCGTATACGAAAAAAAATACGTATAGCTGGTAAAGAAGATATTATTGATGAATCTGGCTTTAAAACTGTTGCACATGCTAAAGCCAGATTAAGAGAAATTGAAGAGAGTATTGATAAATCAGAAATAGATTATATTCGGTCTCAAAAATTAACTGTTACAGAATACTATAAAGAATATGCAAATCGCAAAACTAGAACTCATGTCTGGTCCGTTGAATCAAGATACAGTAACGATTCCCTTTTTAAAAATCATATTGAACCTACATTCGGTAATATGCCATTAAACAAAATAAAACGAGATAGTTACGAAATTTTTATCAATCAAAAACTTGAAAAATTGAGACGACGATCTGTTCAATCAATCCATGTTATGTTCATGGCCTTACTGAATGATGCAGTTTACAATGGTGTTCTCGAACGTAATAGATTACAACGTGTAATTATTGGTAGTGGCACTCTTCCTGAGAAAAATAAACGTATATCTCTCCAAGAGTATCAACAATGGATGGAAATGGCAGAGAAAATATTGACAAAATACGAGTTTTCCATGGTTTATCTTTGTGTGTTTGGCCTACGTCGAGGTGAAGTGTGTGGTCTTCGATTATCTTCGATCCGATACAGTGACCATCCAGAATTAGCAACGCTACACATTGCGGATAGTCGCACACAGCGAACGCAAAAATACGGTAAAGGTGGGCTTAAAACATCAAGTAGCCACAGATACATTGTTTTAGACAAAAAAGGTACAGAAGCAGTTGAATGTATCATTCATGAAGCGAAAGAAATAAAAAAAGATTACGGACAAATTTTACACCAAGATGATTTTCTCTTGCTCAATCCTACAACTTGCAATCCATTTGTTCCTAGTCAATTAAACCGATTATTTGATAAAGTTTCAAAAAGCTGTAATATAAAAATTTCTCCGCACATGTTGAGACACTTTTTCGCAACTCAAGCCGCAATAGCTGGTGTTCCTAAAGAACACGCTGCAGCTTATTTAGGTCATAAAAATAAAACTATGACCGAGTACTATACACATATTCAAAATGAGACTGCTACCGAAGTTATCAATATAGTATCAAAACAGCTGAATAGTAGTAATTATGGATACTAAAAATAGCGGTGTGATTTTTGGTGATATTTCGAAAAATATCACACCAAAATCACACCGCTATTTCTATATTCAACTTTTTCAATCATCTTTTCAAAATCAACTTTATTGAATTATCAACTTTTATCGATGAATGAAAAAGAGGAAAAACGATTAAATTATTGATCTAACGTGCCAAACGGTAGATGGCATCTGCATAAATCACTGCCGCGTTGAATAGATCATCCAAGCTCATAAATTCGTTTGCTTGGTGCATCGTATCTGTGTAGCCTGGGAACATCGCCCCATATGCGACACCACGTTTTAATAAACGGCCATAAGTGCCACCGCCAATGATTTGTTCATAGCCTTTTTGACCAGTATGTTCTTCATAAACTTCAAGCAATGTTTTCACCAATGGATCATCAATCGGCACATAGTGAGGCTCCATGTTGCGCTCGTTCCGAGTCACTGTTGCGCCTTCCATGCCAACGGTTTTTTCAATGCCGATTTCCAGACCTTCTGCAGTTACCCCTTGAGGGTAGCGGAAATTCAAGGCAATAAAGTTGTCTGCTTGAACACCTGATTGATTAGCTTTAAAAGCAAACAAACCAGCATTCATGGTTAGTTTACCCATTTTTTCATCTTCATGCGCCACGCCTAATTTTTCACCATAAAAATCTTCATGGACATAAGCTGCCGCCGTATGGATAAATTGTCTTGCGCCGCCGCCAAAGGCAAAGTTGTCTAAAAAGACTGCCAAGAAAGTTCCCGCATTGATCCCAGACTGAGGACTTGCACCATGGGCGCCTTTACCGACTAGTTCAATGGTAATTTCTTCATTTTCTGTTTCGATGGTGCCAGTCACTGGTTGACCTTCGACATAATCAAAAAAAGCTTTTTCCATTTCTAATGCAGCTTCTGTAGATGGGGCAGTCAATTTTGCAACCGCAGTTCCTGGTACCATGTTTTCCCGCAAACCAGCAGTGAATTGTTGCAGTTGATAAGCACCTTCGTTATTTCCTTGGAAATGAAGCCCTAATGTTACATTCCCTTTTTCGCCATTGATGATTGGGAATTCCGCATCGGGAGAGAAACCAAAATCAGGTTTTTCTTCATGCTCGAAATAGTAATCCATATCACCCCAGCCGCTTTCTTCATCAGATCCTACGACAAAGCGGATTTTTTTAGATAATGGCAAGCCTAACTCTTTAATGATCTTCATTCCGTAATAAGCAGCCATTGAAGGACCTTTATCATCGGAAGATCCGCGAGCATAAATTTTATTGTCTTTGATCACAGGATCGTAGGGATCTGTCGCCCAACCGTCACCAGCAGGGACAACATCCATGTGGCCGAAGATCCCTAATGTTTCGTCTCCTTCACCAAATTCGATATGTCCAGCATAGTTATCGACATTTTTCACAGCGAAACCATCACGTTCCCCATAAGCCAACATGTGCAGCAAAGCATCACGAGGTCCAGGTCCAAACGGAGCATCTGCCGTTACCTTGTCATCTTCTCGTTCACTTTTTACTTTCAAAAGATCAATCAAGTCATTTAGCAAATCGTCTTTACGCGCTTCGACTTCTTTTTTCCAATCGATTGTCATACGATTCCCTCCAATTCTTTTCTCGCCTTTTATGATAACACTCTTAGCTGAAAAAAGGAAAAAAAATTGTGTATTTTCAGACGATATCTTTCATAAAACGAGTATAATAAAAGCAATAGGTTTATTCTAGAAAATGAGCTCAGTGAAAGAAGCAGAAAAGGAGTCATTGTATGAAGCAACTGGAGCAAACTATTTTAGCAGCAGTGATTCGCAAACGCCCCGTCGAAAGTCACAAAGGGACCTTTGGCCGTGCCGTAGTGATTGGCGGTAACCAGCAGTACGGAGGCGCAATCTTGATGGCGGCACAAGCCAGTGTTTATGGCGGAACTGGACTAACCACGGTGATCTCCGATCCTGTCAATCGTACGGCGCTACATGCGCGACTGCCAGAAGCGATGTTCGTCTCTTGGGACCAGACTGAGCTTATCAGCACGGTCACTGAATCTGCGGATGTCCTATTGATTGGCCCAGGCATGGGGGAAGGCAAAACCTGTTTCAATCTGTTGCAAACAGTCGTCGCTGCACAAAAAAGCCATCAATGGCTAGTTGTTGATGGGTCAGCGATCAATTTAGCTGCGAAATACCCATTGACTTTTCCTTACCCCAGTCACGTCGTATTTACCCCTCATCAAATGGAGTGGCAACGATTAAGCGGCATTGAGATCAGTGAGCAAACACCGGAGAAAAACACAGCCTTCCAAAAAAAATTAGCCAGTATCGTGGTCTTAAAAAGCCATCGCACCCAGATTTATGGCACAGAAATCGTCGAAAACCCATTAGGAACGCCAGCTATGGCCACTGGCGGCACCGGGGATACCTTAGCCGGGATCATTACCAGTTTTTTGGCACAATTTGATCGAACCGAAGAAACGGTCCACGCAGCGGTTTATCTCCACAGTTTGATTGGCGAACATTTAGCTACCGAGAACTATGTTGTCTTGCCGACACAGATCAGTGAAGCATTGCCTAAATTTATGAAGGACCATTCGTTGGGCTGATTGGCGTAACGAATGGTCCTTTTTTCTTAGTGTACTTCAGAGGGGTGATATACGATCCTGACTTCATAGGGTGCCAACGTGATTGCTCCTACTAGATGTTCATTGGTTTCCAGATCGGTTACTGGCTGCTTCAATACTAGTTGCTGTTCTTCCTCTGAAAAATTCATAATAAATGAATAGTCTCGTTGCGTCCCAACTCGCGTTTGAATCGACACCTCAGGAAGTGCTTCAGCAATCGCTGTTCTTCTCAATCCCAACTTTTCAATCAACTTTTGATAAAAAGCAGCTAAGAAATCACTGTTCGTTCGGGCAGCCAAATAATACGAAGCCCCTGCACCGAATGGCTTCTTCGTAACCGCAGGCGTGCCTTGATAGAAATCTGTCTGATAATGGCTTAAAACTTCTGCATTCAACACGTCAATGATTGCTGAATAGTCTTTGGTGACAAATCGCTGATCTTGAAAATCAATCTGATTGTGTTCGTCTTCTAAAAGTGTTTCAAGCTCTAATACCTCAATGCCAAAGAGCGCCTTTAATGGTTGAGGCAATCCGCCAATATAAAGCAAATCTGTTTCATTGACCATTCCTGTGAAATAGCTGGATACTAGTATTCCACCCTTTTCAACATAGCTCGTTAATTTTAGCATCGTTTTTTCTGTCATCATATATAGCATTGGCGCAATGACTAATTGATAATCAGAAAAATCCTGCTCAGGAGTCAGAATATCAACCGGAATGTCTTGTTCCCAGAAAACCTGATAATGCTCTTGCAACGTTTGGGGATAACGTCTCGTAGGATGGCCGAATCCTCCCCCGCGCTTCAACGCCCAATTGCTTTCCCAGTCAAAGAGAATCGCCACTTCTTTCTTGCGAGTGGTTCCTTTGATTTCACTGATTTTTTCGAGACGAGCGCCATATTCAGCAACTTCTTTAAACACTCGATTGTTTGTGGAATCATCATGACTGACAACGGCGCCATGAAATTTCTCCGAATTGCCACGAGATTGGCGCCACTGGAAATACAAGGTACTATCTGACCCATGAGCTAACTGCTGCATACTACTTAAAATATGGACCCCGGGGCGCTTCGATTTGTTGTATTGGTGCCAATTGACATAACTTGGGGTACATTCCATAACTAAAAAGGGTTGTTTCTTCAAAGACCAATACTGATCATGGACATAGGCAGACTTCATAGCGGTTGTAGCGATTGCTTCAAAGCGATTGTTCCAATCGGGATAACTATCCCAACTAACCACATCCACATACTGAGAAAACTTGCCATAGTCGATTCCTTCCAGAGGAATGAAATCCTGTGTGGCATGACCTTCCGCCATAAAATTCGTCGTTACTGGGATATCAGGGGTTCGTTCCCGAATAGGGACAATCTCATTCAAATAAAAATCAATGGTCTGATCAGTGACGAATCGTTTCCAATCCAGATCCATCCCATGAACTTTATGTTCTCCTAAAGGTGATGGTGGCAAGACTTGTTCCCAATCGGAATAGCGATTGCCCCAGAAACTCATCCACCCCGCATGATTCAATGCTTCTAGGTTTTTGTACTTTTTCTTTAACCAGTCACGCCAATTTTCTTGGCAGTATTCGCAAAAACATTCACCCGAATACTCATTGGACATGTGCCACATGGCTAGTGCCGGATGGTCGCCATAGCGTTCAGCTAATTTTGTGTTGATCTGCCGCACTTTTTCGCGATAAATTGGTGAAGAATAGCAATGATTATGGCGAAAGCCATGGGTATGTTTTTGTCCATACGCATTGGTGCGATTGACTTCCGGATATTTCTGACTCAACCACTGGGGACGACCACCGCTGGGGGTAGCCAAAATGACATTGCCCCCCATAGCATGGATCGCATCAAACTGTTCATCAAGCCAGTCAAACTGATAGACCCCTTCTGTTGGCTCCAAAGCGCTCCAAGCAAACACCCCAAGTGTGACCGTATTGACGTGGGCTTTTTGCATATACGCCAAATCCTTCTTTAGGATTTCCGGATAATCAAGCCACTGATCGGGATTATAGTCCCCACCATGCAGGAACCGCTGATCAAAGAAATAATTCGTCATCTTTTTACTCCTTTTTGATTGCTTTGATTTGATAAACAAATGACTGGAAATCTCCTGTTACTTGCGCCGTTTGGTGATTGACAGCATTGAATAAGTACGGTTTGCGCAGTCCAATTTGCTTCAGAACCTTGCCAGACAACTGCTCATTCTCCAGCAGATAGCTTCGATCCAGATCAATGAACGGTACCGGTATAAAAGCTTCCGCTGCAGGATTTGCTTCAGCAAGAATCCGAAAATAGGCAATCAGTGCTTCCTCTTGATGAGAGACTCCCCATACAACTTCATTTTTTTGGCTCAAATCGGTCATCCGATAGAAGGCGCCATAAGTCAGAAGTTGTCGATGAGCTTTATAGAAAATGATTTGTTCTTTGATTGCTTGTTTTTCAGCTGCTGATAAACTGAAAAGATCCAACTCGTAGCCTAATGGGCCAAACATAGCCACCGATTGTCGAAATGCCAGTGACGTATTGCGCCCCACTTGATGATTGGGACAAGCGGAGACATGATTGCTGAATGAAGACATCGGATAGCCAAGTAATGTGCCGGTTTGAATTTGTAGTCGTTCCACGGCATCGCTGTCGTCACTCGGCCAAATCTGAGGACTGTAAAACAAGATCCCTAAATCATAACGACCGCCGCCGCCAGCACAGCCTTCGATCAAAATCTCCGGAAATTCTGTTAATATTTTCTGATAAAGGGCATAGACCCCTAAAATATAGCGATGAAAGAATTCTGTTTGGGGAATCCCTTCATCTGCTAAATAAGGTGAATAAGCTTCTGTGATATTCCGATTCATGTCCCACTTGATATAATCAAGATCCGTTTCGACGATGACTTTTTTGATCGCAGCAAAGATCGCCTCCACGACTGCCGGATTGGCAAAATCTAAGACATACTGGCCGCGTCCCACAGAGATGCGTTCATAAGGATGCCGGACCACCCAATCGAGATGTTTTTGATAAAGCTGGCTGTCAGGAGAGACCATTTCCGGTTCAAACCAAACGCCTAACTGCAACCCTAGATCGTGGATTTGTTTTGCAAAATGACCGATGCCATTAGGAAATTTCGCTGGATCTGGCACCCAATCCCCTAAAGAACTGCGATCGTTGTCTCTTTTACCAAACCAGCCATCATCTAAGACGAAGCATTCCATTCCTAATGCCTGACTTTCTGCTGCTAATGCTACTAATTTCTCTTGGTCAAAATCAAAATAAGTTGCTTCCCAATTATTGAAGACAATCGGCCGCGGCCGTTTTTGCCAATAAGGGGCAATCACGTGCTTTTCAATAAACGCAGCAGACTCTTGCCCTAACCCATTCAACCCTTCATCGGTAAATGTCAAAATACATTCTGGGGCTTCAAAGACTGCATCTTGCTGCAATGTCCAAGAAAACTGTTCGGGATGAATCCCCAGCATCAAGCGGACATTGTCCCACTCATCCATCTCGACTTGAGCGAGAAAATTCCCTGAATAAATCAGATTTGCTCCATAGACACGTCCCTGATCATTGGTGGCATTGGCAGCCTTCAGTGCCACGAAGGGATTGTGCTGATGCCCAGAGGCCCCTTTTAAAGACCCCACTCGAATGGTTCCTTGCGTCAATGGTGTGGCTTTGATTTGGCGTTCCTTTAGCCAAGCACCAGAAAGGTGAACAAATTCAAATTGCTGATTTCTTAATTCCAGTACCCCGCTCATCAACGAAGAAAGTTGTTTTTTCTCAGCGCCAAGATTGGTGATCCGCTGATTGCGCGCAATCGTGCCTAAACCAGCAAAAATAGTGTAGGTGATTTCCATTTTCAATTGCCGCTGCTCATCGATCAACATTATTCGCAGGCTTTGGCTTTCTGTTTTTTCGGCAAAACTCGCCGGTTTGGCCAGCTCTCGTTCCTTTCCTGCGAAAGTTTCGACTTCTGCGACTTTAAAATCCACATACAAAGGAACGTCTTCTGCAAAAATAGTAACGGCTCCTTCTCGAAAGTCAGAAGAACCATAGGTTGGCAACTCTTGAAAGCGATCTGCTAACGTAAACAGGCCATCATTTTCAAAAAATTTGACTGTGCCGGCAGATTTATTTTCTTTTTTGGTTAAATAGTCCATGTCATTGGCACTCAAATGCCCCAAAGATGGACCAAAGTAAAGATGACCTAATTGTCGATTTGGTAAAACATGCATCACATAACTAATCTTTTCATTGTATAAATGAAAAAGCGTATCGGTTATTATCTCAATCATTTTTTTCCTCTAATTTCAACTTTATTCTCGTCTATTTCATTATATTTCTGGCATGCAGTTTCCAAATACTGCATGCGTTTTTTGACCCCTTTGTTAAAAAAGAACTTATAGAATAATGCTGCCAGCATGAAACTATACGTATTGCGGGAACGATCAAAAGAATTCTGTTCCGAATACGTAACCTCAATCTTTTCTGCTCCACTAGGAACAAAGCGATACCTTTGACAGATTTTTCCTTGTTCATAGGCTGTTATCAAAGCAATCTCATCTTGCGCGATTTTTTTGACTTTCATCACCGCTGGCACCAGCGTGGCCGCTGATTTTGTGCGAATCATCAAATCAATTTGACTGTTCTCGCCGAAAGGTTCTTCTGCTCCTTTTGAGCGAAAGAATGCCGCTTGTTGCGCGATCATCACTTGATAGAATCGTTCCGGCGTTGTACGCATCTGATAAGTATAGGTCAATGTATCTGTTCGTATCTTCGATCCTCCATTTTTCAGTTGCTATGCTGACAGAACGGAATACTAAGCTTAGCTTTCTTTGATTCTTTCGTCGATGGCAGGGCCAGTTTGTGCGAGCGCTTCTTTGGCTAGCTCTTCTTTTTCTTCTTTCAAATAGCCACGATCCATCACGATTAGGAATGGCACCCAAATCAATGTCATCACAGCAACAGTTACCAATTGTAGAATGGCACCTGCTACAGAGCCAGTTCCCAGCCAGCCAGATAAGAAGACCGGTGTCGTCCAGACTACCGTTGCTCCGATTGGGCGAGGCACAAGACCAGCAGCGATTGCAAAATAAGAAATCGTCGTACTAGCAAGCGGGGCCAAAATCCACGGAACAAAAGCAATCGGGTTCAATACGATCGGCAACCCAAATGTCATTGGCTCTGACACATTGAAAACAGATGGTGCAATGACTGTCTTCATCAGCTTCTTCATCCGAATCGAACGAGCAATAAAAAATGCCATCGTAATCGAGATCCCTAATTGCATTCCTTGGTTTACAAAAACGCCCATGAAGGTTGTATTGATGATATGAGGCAGTTGTTCTGCACCTGCTTTATAGGCTTCGTAGTTTTCAATCGCCAATGCATTCATGATCGGATCAATCACGGCGTTAACAACCAGTGTGCCATGGATCCCAAACCACCAGAAGAATTGGGTGAATAAAACGGCAATCAAGACTGCAGGCAACGTGCCCCCAAGCCCATTAATGGTTTCTGTAAGATTTCGTAGACAAAGTCGACCGCATTGCCCCATGACGTGAATGTAAACAAGTAACGGATCAAATTAAATAAAAACAATGGCGCAGCACCTGGAATGATAGCAAGGAAAGACTCAGCGATCATCGGCGGAACCGATTCAGGCATTTTGATCGTTAACCCAGAAGCACTGATCTTGCAATAAATTTGTGTAGCGATAATCGCTGTGATGATCCCAACGAACATCCCTTCCGCACCTAATTTTGAAAGGGGAATCACTGTTCCCAGGTCATCGGAAGAACCGTAGGGCAAAAGCATTAAGAAAGAGGACAATGAGATTGCTCCGGCAAAAAGTTTTGGCTGGCCATATTTTCCTGCCAATTGATAGCCGATCCCGAAAACAACAAAAATCGCTGTGATACTCATGGTTGCGTTCCCGATAGGACCAAAGAAATCATTCAAAAAGGTCATCAGTCCTGCGGGCAGTTTCTCAGATAAGCCAAAGGTAGCGGGTAAATTTTGAATAATGATCATGATTGAAGCAAACATTGTCGCGGGAAAAGCAACCATAAATCCATCACGCAGACTCGATAAATACTTATTATTGGCAATGATTTGGGCAAAAGGAACCATCTTCTCTGCTAATTTATCAATAAATTTCATAACTAATCTCCTTTAATTTGCCTGTAAACGTTTACTACAATCAGTATAATCGTTTAGTTAATGTTTACACAACTCTAAAATAAAAAAAAGATCATTTTTCATGATCTTTTTTTATCGGCAATCGATTCTCTTAATATCAATTCACTTTTACAAATCACTCGGACTGGCATTGTTCGAACGCCCAATAATTTGTTTTTCGCCAGCTCTACACTCATTTGCCCCATTTCTTCCGCTTTCATTTTGACTGAAGAAAGCGCTGGTGTCATAAACTGGGCCATTTGAATATCATCAAAACTAACCACTGATATATCTTCTGGGATCTTCAATCCGTGTTCATTTAATGCTTTATAGACCCCCACTGCCATGGGATCACTAGCAACGATGATGGCTGTCGGCCGTGGGGTCATCTCGGCGATTTTTCTGCCAAAAGCTAATCCAGTCTCTGGAGACCATTTTCCTTGAAAAACATGACTGTATTCTTCCAGCTTGTTCATCAGCATCCAATTTTTGTAATTCTCTGCACGAATTTCTTGTTCATCATAAACGACTTCTCCTGTGATCGTTACCCGACTGGAAACACCACCAATAAATGCTATGTTCTCATGTCCTTTTGCTTTTAAGATATCCAAAATTTGATGGGTCTTTCGAGCAAAATCAGTTTGTATGCAATCATAGGCGTCGTTTTCACTATAATTATCTACCAAAATAATATGTTGATTGTACCGGCTGATTTCTTGCAATGCCTCTTGCGTCATTTCCCCAATGATGATGACAGCACCATACTTTGCCAGTTGAGTCAGATCTTTGTCTTGGTCTCGCATCGAGAAGACACGAACCGTTTTTAAACGCCATTTGGCTGCCTCTTTCTCTATTCCATTACGAATCATCATAAAATAAGGATCATTACGCTCCGATTCACTGTTATGCCGTGTAATGATTGCTATCGTATTTTTATCGCCAGCTTCTCGCGAACTCGACAAGCTCTTGTCTTTTGAATAATTCAGCTGGTTGGCGATCTCGATCACCCGTTTGCGGGTATTTTCGTTGATACTAAATGTTTCATCATTGTTTAAGATTCGCGACACACTTGCGACGGAAACCCCTGCCAATTTTGCAATATCCCTCATACTTGCCATTCTGCCACCCCGTTGTTTACTGTTTACTAAATATCTTTTTAAGAATAGAGAGAAACAGCGATTTTGTCAATCCCTACTTGTTACGCAAGAAAACAGGTTAGGTTATCGCGTGCAGAAAAATAGTTGCTTCGTGTATGATAAAAGTAGAAATAGGAGGGATTCAGATGAATATCACAACAACACTTATGCAGCAATTGGAAAAAGACGAAGGGGAAATGATTGCGATTCGGCGGCACTTGCATCAACACCCAGAGCTTTCATTTCAGGAAAAAGTAACCGCCGCTTATATCAAAGCCTACTATGAAAAACTAGACTGCCAAATCACAGAATGTGGCGACGGCTATGGCCTGATCGTTGATATCATCGGTGAGCAATGTGGAAAACAGCTGGCTTTACGGGCCGACTTTGATGCTCTGGCTGTAGAAGAAGACAATCAGCTGCCTTTTCGATCTCAGGTTCCTGGTGTGATGCATGCTTGTGGTCATGATGGGCATACGGCCTATTTAATGGTTTTGGCTAAGAATTTGATTACCTTAAAAGACCAGTTAAAAGGAAGCATCCGCATCATCCACCAACCAGCTGAAGAAGTATCTCCTGGCGGTGCCAAAGGCATGATTGCCGACGGTTGTTTAACAGATATTGATCATGTACTTGGCGTCCATGTGATGTCTTCAATGGAAACAGGCAAGATTGGCTACCACTCTGGCGAAACCCAAACTGGACGGGCAAATTTCACTTTGACCATTCGTGGCAAAGGTGGTCATGCTTCCATGCCGCAACTAGCAAATGATGCCATCGTAGCAGGCAGTTATTTCGTTACTCAACTACAGACGATCGTTTCTCGTCGGATCGATCCTTTTGACACAGCAAGTCTAACGATTGGTTCTTTTGACGGGAGTGGTTCCTTTAATGCAATCAAAGAGACTGTGACCCTAAAGGGAGATGTTCGTGTGATGAAAGAAACCACACGTCAAACGATTCACCAACAGATCCAGCGAATGGCAGATGGTCTAGCACAAACTTTTGCGGTTGAAACCAGTCTTGAATATGATGACAATTATCCGGTTCTTTATAATGATCCAGCTTTTACAATACAAGTGATTGATTCCCTCAAAGAAGCTCACTTACCTGAAGTGAAGGAGATCTTTGATTGCGGTCCTCAAGATCCCTCTGAAGACTTCGCCTACTATGCACAAGAACGACCTAGTCTTTTCTTTTATATCGGTTGTATGACAGAAGATCATCTCAATCATCCTCACCACAGTCCTGATTTCATGATGAATGAAGACTGTCTCTTGATTGCAGCCAAAGCGGTCGGTACCGCTACAATTGCTTATTTAATGGATTAGCTCCTAATCAATGCAGTTAAAAAGAGTAGTCATAAGTTCCCAAAACGGCGGTCCCCATCATGCAGGGTATCGTATCGTTTTGTCTCAACTTATGTCTACTCTTTTTAATGAGAGATCTGGATTGAAGTAATCGAAGCAGGACAGATAATTAACTGAATCAAACAACAACCACTCATTCCCACCAAAAATAAGTACGCCGGACCGAAGAAGCCAAAAAACAACAATAGCGTAATCGTCCAAAAAAGATGGAGCAACACTCGTTTAGGTGAGCGACCGGCTTGATAAAAAGCATAAAAGAAGCTGACTTGCTGCTTCTTTTCGCCCATTAAAAGCGTCTGATAGAAAAAAATCAAGCTACAGATCATGAAGATCACGATCAGCATCGTGGCCATGACTTGAAAAAGCGGTTGTGGAAATCGACTAAGAATGGAATGATCAATCAAAAGAAAAAGACTATAAAAGCTGAATACAATATCTTTCTTTTTATTCAGTTGCCACAGCTCAGAAAATTTCGTAAAGAAAATCGTCGTCGTTTTCTCTTGTTCTGCCCTCTCTTGAGTGTCTTTGATCTGCTTAATCGCCGCAATCATACTTCTTGTCGCTGTTGCCACTGTAAAAAAAGGCAATGAGCAAACCAACCACAAAAATTGTAGAAGAATCAATTTGGGCATCCAATTGATCCAAGTGATCAGACCATTGAATAAACGCTGCGGATCTATCTTTCTCATCCTTTGGTTCCTCCCGTCAGATCCATTCCCTCAATAAAGTAGCGTTGTGCAAAAAAGAATAATAGGATCGTTGGTAATAAGACCAGTGTTGCACCCGCCATCAAATAGTTCCACTGTGTCGTTGATTGATTTTGGAAAACTTGCAAACCGATTTGGAGTGTATATTTTTCTTGATTTTGAATATACAGCAATGGTCCTAAGAAGTCATTCCAAGCACCATTGAATGAATTGATGGCAATCGTGATCAGTGCAGGTTTGGTTAAAGGAATCATCAGATGGCTCCAGATATATAGATGATTGGCGCCATCCATTTTTGCCGCTTCAATCAGTTCATTATTGATCGATAAGTAAAATTGCCGCATCAGAAAGATATTGAAGGCATTCCCAAAAAATGAGGGAATGATCAGCGGCAGATACGTCCCTACCCAGCCGATTTTAGAAAACAGCACGTATTGTGGAATCATCGTCACAAATCCTGGAATCATCATTGTTGAAAGGACCAGAGAAAAAATCAGGTTTTTCCCTGGAAAATCCAACTTGGCAAATCCATAAGCGATAAATGAGTTTGAAAGCACGTTGCCGAACACAACTAACACCGTGATAAACAAGGTGTTCTTTGCATATTGCCAAAAAGGAAACGCATTGATCGTATCAAGATAATTTGAGAAATTGATTTCTTCTGGAAAAAACGTTGGTGGATAACGGACGATCTCTTCCATTGGCTTTAATGAGGTGAATACCATCCACAGCAACGGAATGATCAGAACGATGCCAATCACAGTCATCACTAAATAACTCGTTAACTTTTTGATCCGCTGCTGTTGAGAATTGCTCTTTATTTTGTACATCTGCATACAGTCAGCCCTCCTGAGATAGTGTACTTTGTTGAAGCCATCAGTTTTGTCCTCCTGCATAGTGGACCCAACGAGGAGCTAATTTCAGATTGATAAATGTTAAAACTAATACGATTAAGAAAAGGATCATCGACATCGCCATTGCATACCCCATATCAAAAGCTACAAACGCTTTGTTCCACATATGGAGATTATAGAACAAGAGCGAATTGGCAGGTCCACCAGTGCCGTTTTTCGTCATAACATAGGCTTCTTGGAAGATTTGGAAAGAACCGATTGTCGACGTAATGACATCATAAAAAATAATTGGTGTAATCAATGGAATCGTAATATGTTTAAACTTAGCCCACATACCAGCACCATCGATCTCTGCTGATTCATAAAGCGTTCCGGGGATGTTCTGCAATGTCGCCAAGTACAGCAGCATCGCCCCCCCAGAGCTCCAAATTTTCATTAGGATCAATGCCGGTTTGGTCCATTCAGGATCAAACAGCCAGGCCGGACCTTTGATGTTGAACCAGCTTAAA
This sequence comes from Enterococcus sp. RTP21361st1_A6_RTP21361_211029, assembly GCF_040910045.1. Lineage (NCBI taxonomy): Bacteria > Bacillati > Bacillota > Bacilli > Lactobacillales > Enterococcaceae > Enterococcus > Enterococcus sp. RTP21361st1_A6_RTP21361_211029. The sequence continues at coordinate 22,436 of NZ_JBDGBK010000015.1, forward strand.
AAAGTATTAATCAAACCAGCGGAAGGCGACAGCAGCTGCATCCATAACACATATACTGCCACACCGGATAAAATCGCTGGCAAATAAAAAGTCGTCCGAAAAAAGCTGATTCCTCTAATCTTTTGATTCAATAATGTAGCTAGAAAGACACTGAATAAGGTCGTCAGTGGGACATTAAAGAGTACAAAATAAATTGTATTATAAAGTGATTTCCAAAAAAGTGCATCTTGCGTAAACATTCGTTTGAAGTTTCCAAAACCAATAAAATTCATTTTTGACGTTAGATTGTAATCCGTAAAGCTGCCGATAAACGAGAATAACATAGGGCCCAGCATGAACACCATGAAACCAATCAAAAACGGCGCTACAAACAAATATCCCCAGAGGGCATCTTGTCTTTTGCTTCTCGATCGTTTCTTTTTCATAATTCCCCTCCTTTAGTAAAGTGTTTTCTGCCATCTTTTTTCAGCAAAATAGCAAGGATGCAATGAGAACAGTAACGATAGAAAAGGGAATGCGGCTAGCCACAACTCCCTATCTCAATCTATTATTTATTTTGTTCTACAAGATCTTCCACTGCTTTTTGAGCATCTGCTAATCCTTCTGCTGGTTTTTTATTCCCTAGCAGAATTTGATCAATTTGTTCATTGACTAAACTGCTGAAATCTGGTGCATCCAATGGTACCGGAGTGATTACTGTATTAGCAAAATTCTCATCTGCCATTTGATAGATCATTTGACCTTTTTCATCTAAATGATCATTTTTGACAAGATTTTCATTTGCTGTTCGGTTAGCCATAATATCAAAGCTCTTTTCACCAAATTTTTCTTGAACTTCTGGGGTTGAAAGATACTCGATAAACTTGTAGGACGCTTCGGGATTTTTGGCTCCTTGAGGAACTTCTAAGACAAAGCCGCCACCCCATGACCAGTGACCAGAACCTTTTTCTTTTTCTGGAATCTGGATGACGCCAAAATCAAAGTCATCTGGCGCATTTTCCATCAAGCTAGAGTAATAATTGATATTCTGTGCCCGCATGGCCACCAAACCAGAAATAAATGGATCTGCTACACCGGAGCCAAACTCAGCTTCTAAACGATTGATCGTATCTTGCCCATAATAATCTTGCCAATCAAGAATCCAATCCAGAGCCTCCACTTTATTTTCTGTGTCAATCGAAACCTTTTCATCTTTGTCAAACCAACTAACACCGTTATCAGCGTTCAATGCCCAAACATCCGCGCCAAGGTTCCACAAAGGATAGAATCCGATACGCTCAAAATCATCGCCTTTTTTGACATCTAATTTGTGTGCAACAGTTTCAAGTTCGTCCCATGTTTGGGGTAACTGATCTTCACTGATCCCTGCTTCTTTGAAAATTTGTTTGTTATAAAAAATCACTTGGGTATCGGTATTGAAAGGAATTGCATAAGGGTCTCCTTCATATTCTACCGTATCCCATAATTGAGGATAAAATTCATCAGACATGCCATCTTTAACGTACTCGCTCAAGTTCGTTGCTTGCTGTGCTTCTGCACGCTGCGCGACTGAATTGATGTCTTGAACAATAACATCCGGTGGATTTCCTGCAGTGATTGCCGAGAGAGACTTCGTCCAAATATCTCCCCAAGGCTGGTAACTATATTTCACTTCGATTTCATCTTGTGACTGATTAAAATCGTCAATGATCTCTTCGATGACTTCTTGGCGAGCCCCCGATCCCCAAAAAGACCAAAAATCTAATGTTATTTTCCCATCACTTGTCTGTTTTCCCGATGCGTCAGTATTTTTGTCTTCCGAATTACTGCCGCAAGCCGCTGTCACCAATGCGGTCGAAAACAGCAACAGCCCTATTGATAGTGCCTTTTTCATCTTTTATCCCTGCTTTCATTTTTATCATTATTTTATAATGTTGTAATTTTAAAATATCATGACTCTTAGTAATGAGCAAACAATAAGCATTGTTTTTTTATCAAAAAAAATAACGAATTTCATAGCCGGAGATTTTTTGTAGCGTTTTCTTTGAAATCTTATTTATTTTCAGGCATGATAGTTTTAGAGGATTTTTCTTAAGCTATTGTTCTCTTTTTTCATTTTTTTATCACTTAAGAAAGAACAATGAAAATAAAACTACGTTTTATGAAAAAAAGAAAGAAGGAATCGTCAATGTTAGTTGTTATTGATATGCAGAATCAGATTCGTGATGAAAATAGTCAATCATTTATTTCTGACAGCCCTGCTTTGATCACGCGAATCGCAAAACGGCTTCAACAAGCTCGTGCAGAAGGTGAATATATCCTTTTTACAAGAGATATCCCGATTGATTGTAAAGATACTCCTGATGAAGAACAAGAAGCGTTACAGATCGTTCCTGAACTGCAACCGTTGCCGAATGAAAAGGTAATAAAAAAATATTACTTTAGTATCCCACCTGAAGTTCTCTTGGAAATCAAGGAGCAACTTTTCAATGATAAAAATGAACAAAAACATATCGAAGTGACCGGAGTAGAAACCAACATCTGCGTGTTGTCTAATACGATCGAGATTCAGAGTGCTTTTCCAGAAGCCGATTTTCTCATTAATCAACAGCTAGTTTCAGGTAGAAACCATGAGTCTTCTGGATTGAAAATCTTACAAGACTTCAATGTCGAAGTGGTTGATCGGACAGATAACTAAAAAAGAAACGCCAACCACAGGCGTTTCTTTTTTAGTTATTATGCAGTAATTCTTGCGGTATCTCGATGCGGACATCATTTGTTGTCTGACATGCAGGACAGACAAAGGTGCCTTCGATCGCATCTTTTACTTCACCATAATCATAATGAATAGCGATTTCATCTGAGTGTAACTCGTTTTCTTCTAGAGGCGGAACTGTTTTCAGCTTCCCATCTACATCTTCTTGCAGATGAACAATCAATTTGCCATCATAATTTTCCTTGCAATTCACACAAGATGCTTTTCCACGAATCGTAATATCCATGTTTTTCTCCTCTTTTCTACTTTTATGTGAGTCCTCATTGGGGATACGCTTCGATGGATGAGCCCATCGATCCTGTTTTCGATCCACCTTTATAGTGTCACGCTTGTTTAGTTAAATCAACTATTCTGTTTTCAACTGTCTTGCCGATCGCAAAAAATTCGGCTGGTAAACCTTGAGCGTTTCTTTTGTCAAAAGCATTTTTTCCCGGCACAATTATTAAGAACACGAATTTTTTGTCATCCCAAAAGAAGAAATGGCAGTCAATCACACGACCAGGAACCTTTCCCGTCACATCTCATAAAAGGAGGAACAAGTATGCGTGCAGTAACATGGCAAGGAAAAGAAAAAATGGAAGTTCGAAATGTGAGTGATCCGACGATCATTGAACCAACAGATGCGATTATTCGAATTACAGCAACAGCGATCTGCGGCTCTGATCTTCATTTGTATCATCACGGTGGTGCAGTACTAGAAGAAGGGTACGTTGTTGGTCATGAACCAATGGGGATCGTTGAAGAAGTCGGCAGTCAAGTTCAAAAATTGAAGAAAGGGGACCGTGTTGTCATCCCTTTTAATATTGGCTGTGGACATTGTCATTTTTGTCAAAATGAGATGGAGAGCCAATGTGATAACTCTTCTGATCAACTTTATGGTGGCCTCTTTGGCTTTGGTAAGCTGAATGGCAATCATTGGGGTGGACAAGCAGAATTCTTACGGGTTCCCTTTGCTGATTTCACTTCGTTTGTCGTTCCAGATACCGCGATCCCGGATGAAAAAGTGCTTTTTCTATCAGACATTTTGCCAACTGCCTACTGGAGTGTCCAAAATGCGGGTGTCAAACAAGGCGATACCGTCATTATTCTTGGCTCAGGACCTGTAGGACTTTTTGCCCAAAAGTTCGCCGTTATGGCTGGTGCGAAACGAGTGATTGCGGTCGATCCAGTTGCCCATCGACTGGAAAAGGCGCAAAGCTACAATCAGGTAGAGACCTTCCAATTGGATGACCTTGCGACAAGCGCTGATGATTTGTATGAATTAACAAAAGGCGGCGCCGATGTCATCATCGATTGCGTCGGTATGGATGGTTTAGAACCCGTCAAAGAAAAAGCCAAAAATTTGGTCAGCTTGCAAAGTGGTACGATTTCACCGATCCAAATGGCGGCGAAAGCGGTCAAAAAATTTGGTACCGTGCAAATTACTGGTGTCTATATGACTCCAGCATCGTCCTACCCTTTACAAGAGTTTTTCATGCGCAATGTGGCAGTGAAACATGGACAAGCACCCGTTATCCACTTAATGCCAAAAATTTATGAAATGATCCAAAAAGAGGAGATCGACCCAACACCGATCATCACTCATACCATGCCTTTAGAAGAAGCCGCTGCGGCTTATGACATTTTTGACAAAAAAGAAGATAACAACATCAAAGTGGTATTAAAGCCAAATCAACGCAAAGAAAGGATGATCGCCCTCAGTGCCAAAAATCAAACGAAATGAACATCAGATCGAACTTGGTAAAGACGAAGACGTCATTATTAAAGGACGCCGTTTTCATGTCTATTTCAAAAACCGGTATCTGCTGATTTCCCTAACGAATGATATTTTGACTGGTTTATTTTATATTTTCGGAAGTATCGTGTCCTTGACAGATCTGCCTGCGATCTATGGAACTATCGCCTATCTGATAGGAGCAATCTTCTTAACGATCCGACCATTGTTGAAGATCGTCCGTCATGTATTTATTTACAATGAACGGAAACAAAATGGAGAGAAAGAAAAGAATATCGAAGTATCCGATGATGGTGAATAAACAGTGACGATTTTCTTCAAGCAGTATTTTTCCCAAAACAAAACACATGCTATATACTATAAATATGCACAAAGAAAGGAGAATTCTAAAATGAAAGTATTAGACAGTATAGCTTTAGCGCTACTTATCGTTGGCGGCCTAAACTGGTTATTGGTTGGATTATTTGAATTTGACTTGGTTGCAACAATTGCGGGCGGATCAACTACATTATTCGCTAAAATCATTTACGTAATTGTCGGTATCTGCGCGATTTATTGCTTGAAGTTCTTTGTTGGTATTGCTCGTCAAGACAACGTGAACCGATAATCATTGATAAATAAAAAGCAAGAAACGAATGATCTGATCCATAGTTGCTCTACTTTCTATGGATCAGATCTTTTTGTTTGCATTGCCTTTTGTCTCTTTTTTTATTTGTTGTATAATTAGTGTCAACAGCGAATTAAAAAATTTAGATAAATAGATTTTGGCTGGACTAGGAATAGCAGCTCATTCACAATGAACCGACAAAGGAAGTGACCCATGACTGATAAAAAACGTAACTCCAAGCTTCTCCCTTCTCTGCTTTTTTATTTCATCCTCCTGCTCATCATTGCAGGAATCTTAGGGATCGTTGTACTGACGAACATCAATATTGCCGAAAACTGGTTTGGACTGGATGAGTACACAGTTGTAGAAACTCGCGACCAAGTGATCGGCTATCTTCCGCTACTCTGGTACTTCGTTATAGCACTAATGATAGTCTTGGCATTATTTTTTGGTATCAGAAAAAGAAAAAGGGCTTTGTTCTATTGGATCGGCACATTGGTCATTCTCCCTAGCATCTTGTTAGCATTTGGTGCTTTAACAACCTTGCTACCCTTCGACCGAAATTTTTTTAGAGAAGAAGCCTCTGCTTCCGCGATCATGGCTGAATTAACCGACAAAAAAGCGCTGAAAGATCAAGAGGTTCAGCTCATCAGTTATAGCTATCACATTCGGAACATTCCTTTGAAAAGCGGCGTCTATGCAGTCGCGCGAATCATCAACCCTACCACTAAACTACAAGATGAATACTGGTATTATTCGACAAATCTTTTACAAAAATGGCAGAAAGACAGTGATACGATCGAGTTACCTATTCAAGAGACCATTGCTTATAATGAAATCGATTGGGGCGTTATTCCCAAGGTTATCAAAGAAACGGAAAAACGGGTTGCGAAATTAGACCATTATTATCCCGGAGTTAGTATCGTGATCTTAAATGGTTCTCAAGGCAAATGGACTTGGACGGTCGGTGTCGATGATATTCGGGGACATACTGCACTGAATCTGGTTTATGATCTTTCAGGAAATTATCTTTCTCAATGGGATTAATCGGTCAATACAGGCCCTACTTCCATCATTTATTAAGACAGCAATTAAACAAAAAACTATCTAAGCGATCACTGATTGTTCCTATCAAAGGACGACTTGCTAAAAAAAGCAATGAGACAATCAAGATTTTTTAGATAGTTTTTTTATTATTATTCACAGATACGCCTAGCTTTTGGCACAGCGAAAGCCTAAATTATTGGCCGCAGACATCCCGGAGTTTCCATTGCGGGCTGCGATCCGATAACGTTTGCAGTAAGATTCATGACACAAGAACGACCCTCCCCGTGTCGCATACATGGCATCATCCACCTGCTGAAATCGTTGCTCAAAAAAATGGCTGTCCCATGAACGAAATTGTTCCAATGGTATCCTTGCGGGATTGCTGCACCATTCCCACACATTGCCAATGACTTGATAAAGTCCATAGCCATTCGGCTCATAAAACCGAGCAGGTGCAGTACTCGCAAAGCCGTCTGCCTTCGTATTTGCTTTGGGAAACGCGCCTTGCCAGATGTTGCAGTGATAGTCTTCTCCAGCTAAAAAATCTGTCCCCCATGGATATAAGTCATTCTCTGTACCACCTTTCGCGGCAATCTCCCATTCAGCTTCTGTTGGCAGCCGCTTATCTGCCCAGCGGCAAAATGCCAACGCATCATTTCGCGAGACTTGGACGACTGGATGATCCATCCGTTGCTCAATCGATGAGTCCGGACCTTCAGGATGTCGCCAGTCTGCTCTCGCAACCGCATACCACCAACTCATATTGGGGATCAGTTGGCTCCTCTGTTTCGTCTTTTCGGAAAGAAAATAATGAAAGGCAAACGACCAGCCAAACTGTTCTGCTTCCGTCACATAGCCTGTTGCTGCAATAAATGCTTCAAACATCTGATTGGTAACAGTCGTTTCATCGATTTCAAAAGAGGCCATCTCAACTTGGATCTTGGGACCTTCTTGGTCCTCTTCAAAGCCAGCTTTTGTATCCGTGCCAATTCGATACGTTCCAGCAGGAATCTTGATCATCCCATCTGCCTTCTTTCTATAATAATTGATAGCCGTTATAAAGATTGATGGTTAGCACCAAGAGGATGACTGTCTGGAAGACCAGCGTCACTTTTTGTGGTGAGAGGACAGTGCTGACTTTTGCCCCTAACAAACCGCCAACAATCGCGGCTGGAATCACAAACCACAAAATCTTTAAGTCATAGAGGCCAAATCCAGTGGTCCCAGCAATCGTCACGATTTTCGCCAATTGAGAGAAAAAAATCGTACAAATCGAATAGACTGTCGCTTCTTTGATTGGCAAAGCAAACATCAGCATCAGCAAAGAAACATTGATCGGTCCGCCGCCGATTCCTAGAAGACTGGCTAGAAAACCAAGGACTAAACCACAGAAGCAATACCAGAAGTTATTTTTCAGTTGGAATCCGGGCCAGTCATATTTGGTATAAAAGAAAGCAAACAACAAGGTCACGACGGTCAAAAAGATCTGCACCATCTGTACATGGTCTTCATTCTGGAAAAACAGCAACAGCTGATCAAAAGCGACATTGCCCAAGACACCGCCTAAGATGGCGCCTCCTGAAACCCAAAGGACGATTTGCCAATTGATCTTATGTCCGCTAGCCAACTGTCTTGCGGTAGAAACCAGCGACATAGTAAAGACTGCTACGGCAGAATAAAACGAGATGGCCGCAACAGAATGGGCGCCGATAAAATCAAAAATGGGTTTGATCAGAACGCCCCCCCCATGCCTGAAACGGCACCAACCGTATTCGCCAACACGATCACTATAAAATAAATGAACCCAATCACACACTTACCCCCTGTAACAAACCTAAAATCCGATTGATCTGCGGCACAAATTCCTGCAAGAGTTGCTGATAACCGCAATAGTCCCCATCCACATAGATGGCATCTTTCATTCGTTTGCAGCCGCCACGACACATTTTTTGAAACGGGCAACTCAGACATTTCTTTGGCATTTCGGGCCGTTGACACACAAACGTTTTTGCAATGTCCTGTTCAAATAACTGACGCAAGGTCTGTTCTTGAATATACCCCATTCGATAGTCATCTAACACATAGAAATCACAAGGATAAACACTGCCATCTGCTTCAATGACATATTGCACTTGACAGTTTCCTAAGATCCCGCAGGCGGTGAATTGTTGCTTGACCAATAAATTCAAAAGATCATCAAAAAGCTTGATACTCACATAATGCCCCTCCGCTAATTCTTGCAGCCATAACTGCAAAAGCTGGTGGTAAAATCCCGCAAAACGTTTTGGTGTGAGGGCATAGCTATTTCTTTCTTTCGCATCTAAATCATCTAAACAAGGAATAAACTGGACAAAATCGATTTTTTGTTCTTTTAGAAAGCGAAAGACTTTCTTAGCCTCTTTAGCCAATGGATTGGTCAGGACACAAAGCACATTGTAGCCAATCTCAAAGTGGTCAAACAGCTGCTTTGTTTGCAGCACTCGCTGAAAAGTTCCTCTTCCTTTCGGATCGACCCGATGCAAATCATGGTAGAGCGGATGGCCATCGATCGAGAGACCGACCAAAAAATCATGTTCTTTCAAAAAAGCACACCATTTTTCATTGATCATGGTCCCGTTCGTTTGAATCGCATAATGGACCTGTACCTGCTTTTGCTGTTGATCCACTAGTTGGGTCACTTTTCGAAAATAATTGAGGCCCGCCATCGTTGGCTCTCCACCTTGAAACGCTAATGTCAATTGATCACCGTCTTCTAAGTCTGCATAAATATTTTCGATCATTTTATCTGTTACTTCTTCTTTCATTTTGCCAAACGAGCGGACTTCCCGCAAGGAACTGACATTGGCATAAAAGCAGTAGCTGCAGCGAAGATTGCAAAGGGAAGATGCGGGTTTGATCAATACTGAAATATGTTTCATGGTAGAAGCCTCGATTCTAAATAACTTTTTGAAGTTGCTAATTTATTTAATTTCTTAATCCCAAACGAATATATTCACTTTCTGGCACTTCAATTCGATCCATGATTTTTATTAATTTCTGGATCATCCTTTCTTCAACGTCAGGATTATCCAGTGGAGTCAACTGTTGCGGATCCTCCTCCAAGTCAAATAGCAAATGGCCAACTGAATAAGAATCAATGTATGTGGAGACTTCAATTTCTGTATAAGGATACTGATTTGTGAAGCGATTTCCCTTTCTTTGCTTCATGGTATCTAATGCTTCCTTATTGATGAACCCCCTTAACATCGCGTAATTCAATGTTTGGATAGTGATTGGGCCGTTGGAAGGATCAACAGACGCACGCATATACACGTACTTCCCATCATAAATATTGACATGACCGCCATTTGTTCCAAAAATGATTTCATCATGTAAAACAGTCTCCTTAGACTTTAGAGCTGGCAATAATGATTTACCATCCATATCCAATTCATTCGCAATACCAAAATAATCTAATAAAGTTGCAGGAATATCGATCGTTTGGCTTAAAACAGAAGTATGGGTATCCACTTCAGCATTTGGGTAACTGATAAAAAATGGCAAATGGATAATTTCTTCATACATAGGAGCAACATTCTTTCCTAACCAATCATGCTCACCAAGAAGAAAACCATGATCCGTATTAATAATCACCAACGTATCCTGCCACATTTGATTCGTCTCTAGAAAATCAATGACTTTTCCGAGATGATGGTCACACATTGCTATCAATGCAGCATATTCGTTTTGTAATTCAATTAAATCATCGGAAGAAATGTCATCTGTAACCCGACCATACTTTGGCCAAAAATAAGGTGACTCATTTGGACAGTCCTCATAAAGTTTACGATATTTTTCTGGAACAAAAAAGGGTTCATGAGGGTCAAAGCATTCTATTTGCAAAAACCAATTATCTTCTTTTTTATATTCTTCCAAGAAATCAAGTCCAGCTTGAATTGTTTGAACACTCGACATCTCATTTTCATCAACTTGTCTTGTGCGGTTCGCAAAATGCTGTTCAACTGAAATGCCTTGCTTATTCAAAGGATTTATTTCTGCATGGCCTTCAGCAAATTTCCTAGGTACCCAGCGATCACCTTCCTGCCCGCGAAACCCCTCCCAAGTAGAATAGCGATTATGATAGGTTGCCCCTCCATCCTCAAAATAGTGAGAATGGTCGGTCACTAGGTGACAGTAGATGCCATTTTGTTGTAGCACATCAAAAATGGAATGATCAAAAGGCTCCAATTGCCCCCACATGCGATGCATAAAGTTATATCTTCCTGTATGAAGTTCACGACGTGCTGGCATACAAGGCATACTTCCCCCATAAAAATTATCGAAAGTAACCGTTTTTTCCCTTAAGCGATCGAAATTTGGTGTTTGGATCCAATCATTTCCATAATTTGACAGAAAATCTTTTGACAACGTATCAAACATTAGCATGATAGCGCGCATATTTTCCCTTCCCTTCTTTACTATCGTATCATATAGAACACAACTTAATGAATCACTTGAATGACTTCATTAACAATATCTGGGATAACATCCAAATAAGTATCAGTATTTGTTACAACAACCGGTGTGATGATCGAGTAGCCTTTGGATTGAATTTTTTCTTTATCAAATCGAATCAACAGCTCGCCTTTCCTTACTTGCTGTCCTTGTTTTACGTAGGAAGTAAAGAAATCGCCTTTTAAGTTAACAGTATCCATTCCGACATGAATCAACAATTCAATGCCATTCGTAGATTTTAAACCGATCGCATGATTCGTTGGGAACAATGTTTCTACAGTAGCATCGAATGGCGCATAGATCTCTCCATTGCTTGGAACAATCGCTACACCTTTTCCTAATAACCCAGAAGAAAAAGCTTCATCTTCAACATCAGCCAATGTCAGTAAATCTCCTTTGATAGGCATCTCAATCTTTGTTTCCGTCATTAAATAATTATCTATTGCTATCTCTTGCTCTTCCTCTGATTCAGCTTCTTCTCGATCTTCAGTAGGATCATACATGAATGTAATAGTTAAAACAAACGATAGTGCAAATGCCACACTAATTGCAAGTGCATAGCCATAAAAACCACTGCCAATTCCATCACTAGGACTAATATAATTTGGAAGACTAAAAACGCCCATTCCTCCCATGATAAATGATTTTGTCCCAAAGAACCCCATGATCAGACCACCTATGGAAGAAGAAATCAAAGTTGCAATGAATGGTTTCTTACGGGGTAACGTTACCCCGTAAAGGGAGGGTTCAGAGACACCGAAAAGACTAGAAATAAAAGCGGGTATACCGATCGCACGAACAGAATTATTTTTGGATTTAATGATAACCGCTAATACTGCTCCAGCAGTAGCAAATGGAGTTGCTTGTCCTAAAACCATTACAGGATCGTATCCTAATACACCAATATTGTTGATAGCAATCGGGATAATCCCCCAGTGAAGACCAAACATGACAAGAACTTGCCAGATTGCACCCACCGCTATACCAGCAACAATCGGGCTAAACTGATAAATACTTAACACAGCAGCCCCTAAAATATTTCCAATCCATGTGGCTATTGGGCCAATCACGATAAATGTTAAAGGAACCATCAATAAAACTGTTAGAAATGGCACTAAAAAGCTACGTAAAACGCTCGGAATTAATTTGGTAATCACTTTCTCCAATTTCGCTCCAAAGAAAGTTGCAATCACAATTGGGATAACGCTAGAACTATAACTCATCAGAATAACTGGCATACCCAAAAAAGTTACATAAACAGGTGACTCAAAAATCGTACCATTAAATAAGGTATAAAGAGGTTCTGTATTAGCAGTTAACCCTGACAAGGCCGGATAGACCATTGCCGCACCGATAGCCATACCAACAAATTGCTTCAGACCAAATTTCTTTGCTGCGGTATAACCAAGAAAAATTGGAAAGAAATAGAAGAAGCAGTCACCAGCGGCTTGCAAGATGGCATAGGTTCCAGAAGTATTTTCAATCCAACCAAGAGAAACAAAGAGAACGTTTAATCCTTTGATCATTCCAGTAGCTGCCAGTAACCCTAATACAGGTGTGAAAATACCAGAAATAATATCTATAAAAGCATCCAAAGGTCCTTTCTTCTCCTTTTTTTCTTCCGAGGCTTCGTTTGATAACCCAGCATAGTCAATAAACTCTTGATAAACTTCTGGTACGTGGTTTCCGATGACTACTTGATATTGTCCACCACTTTGTACTACTGTAACTACACCTTTCGTTTTTTTCAATGCTCCAGTATCTGCAATTGATTCATCTTTTAAATTGAAACGTAAACGAGTAATACAGTGAGTGAGACCGGCAATATTTTCTTTTCCACCCACATTTTTCAATATTTCCTCAACTAAATCTTTGTATGCCATTTTATTCATCCCCTTATTCATAATCAAAAAGGCAAGACAAATAATTATTCCCAACAAAGGAATAATTATCAGTCTTGCCTGCTTTACCAGTAACAACCTCTATTCGTTCTCTATTAATTTTTGAATGTGTAGCGATAAGTATAACTTTTCATCATCACTTAGAGAGACTTTCAGATACTGCTCAACCAAAATCATCGTTTTGTAAGCTGCTGGGTATTGACTCTGAATGTGCTCCAGCAATGGATTTTGCTTATTCATCTTAGTCCGGGTAGTCAATCGTTGGAAGAAAAAGCGCAAATGAGTGATAAAGCGATCAAACGCAAGCGAATCTTCATTGATTTGAATTTTATTAGATAGACGAATAAGTGAAATAATATCTCTAATTTTCTTTGCAATTAGCTGGACATCTTCAGGTTGATCGATCTCATCTGTCAGCTGAGCATTGATCAAATGCATTGCAATATTCCCTTCTTCTTCTTCGAACTGGATACCCGTTTTTTCATTAATTAAAAATAGTGCTTTTTTCCCTATCTCAAATTCTTTGGGATAAAACTTCTTAATTTCCCATGAAAGGCGGTTATAAATACTCATTCCCTGTTTGTGTAATTTAATCAAATGATATAAATGATCGGTTAAGGATACATATAATGTTTCACTTAACTCATGCTCTAGATCATTTTTAGCTAATCGAATAATATCATCAGCTAAGGAAACGTACTTTGCCGGGATTGATTCCATTAATGTCAAAAAACGTTCAGAAGCTTTGTTTTTATGCAATACAAATACTTTCTCTATTTTCGTCTCGTCTGCTGCTTGTCCCGGTTTCATTTTAAAGCCCAGCCCGGTGCCGATCCAAATAAAATCTTTGCCATCTTTTCCGACCAAAACCGCATTATTATTTAGAATCTTTTTGATCTTCAAGACGTTTCTCACCTCCTTAAAATGAAAAAAGGCTATACCTCAATACATGTGTAGGATCCATACACACGTACGAAGGTATAGCCTGCATTATCAGTAACTACCCATTTGATTGTTTATACTATACTATTTATTTGATTTTCGTGCAAGCGTTTTTATCATTTTTTTCTGCTTGCATGTGTTTTGTTGAGTAAATACTCCATTCCTACTCCTCATCCAGTAACCGACTTTGTCCTTCGATCTTTTGGATCTCTGTGATGTCTTGCGTGACTTCCAGACAGCCTAGATATTTCCCCGTTGGATTTTTCAACGCAAAATAGCGAATATAGATTTTTCGTCCCCGCATGTCAATCCAGAAATCAGCTGTTTCTCTTTTGTCTGACCGAAAATCGTCTAAGATTTTTTGAACGATGTGCATACTTTTAGGTGGGTGGCAATTCACTACTTCTCGACCAATCACTGAATTTGTCCGGGGGAAGACTCGACTCTTCCCTTCAGAATAAAAACGTACCCGATCTTCATTGTCCACAAACGTCAAATCGACTGGCAATGTTTGGAACATAGCAATCAATTGTTCCAGCTGCAAGGAACCGGTGGGAAATTGAACGGTTTGGTTCGTGGGAACAGTCGTTGTCACTGGCGGTTCAGCGAATTCTCCAAACCCAAGTCCCGCGGCAATACCAGCTGTGGTTTCTTGGGCCTGTTTGATGGCCAATTGACGAGCTGGCTCCCGTTCCAATTCTTTCTCCAGTGACTCTTGGCTTGGTTTCCAAGGCAATGGTTCAGGAATATAAGCAAACCCAATGTCAAAGCTATCTTCCGCGATCCGTTGCCAATCCGCTAAACTGAAGACATCCAATGTCATAGGAACCATGATTTCTTCTTCTTTAAAAATCATTTCTTCAATTTCAGATTTTACTGCCTGCCATTTTTCAGCAAGAGGATTATATGCTGCTTTGTCAGTTGCCAAATACTGGTTCAACTCTTTGATCATCTCGCGAATATCATCGTCGACTCCCCACATGACTTTCGGCGGAGCAGAGATTCCATACTTCTCCATATATGAAAAGATCAGCGTTTCTTTTCTTGCATAATGTTTGTCGATCTGTAACAGATCCTGCAGTGCTGCTTGCAGACGTCCTTTTTGTGACCAGTCCCCTTTTTTGATTTTCTTGAGCAATCCATCGATTTCGTCCGTCAATAACGATTGCAGGACTTGGTTTTCTAGCTTGAGGGTATGGACTGGATGACCAGGTTGTCCATATTCTTCATTTGAATGATGGATCTCGTTGATCGATCCCTTAAATACAGCCGCATGAATATTGCATAGACGTTGGATCTCCGAAGGGTCTAAACCGCTTTGAATCAATGCTTTTTCTGCCGAGGTGATCTCAGTGACATCTACGCCGTCAAATTCTTCATTGAATAAGCGTTTGGCTTCTTCAAAAGAACCGCCTTGATGAAGCAAGCTCAAAATTTCGACGATTCGTTCTTGCCGTTGTTCCTTCGTTCTCATTTGTCGACTCCTTTCACAAGAAAACCTTGATTTTCAAAAGATTGAATGATTTTTTCCAAAGGTATCTTTTTCATTTGTGCGCCTTTCGGAATCGTCATATAGCGACCGGCAGTTTGGAGCATGCCGGGTTTATTGATGGCAGTAAAGCCAAGTTTGCTCATAATATCTTTGATTTCCGGATGTTCCGATACTAAATCAAAGAGATTTTTTGAGAAATCTGCTTCTTTCATTCTTATCCTTCCTTCTACTGAGAATAATTCTCAATCAACTGCATATATTATATACGAAATTGCTCACAATTACACGATCATTTCCAAATTTATCTCCCCTCACTTGGCACAAAAAGAAAAGAACCACTTCTCGACCTCTGCGAGCGAATGATTCTTTAATAGCAAGATGAAACTCTTGATTTAGTGATAGAAAATAATCAGCTGCGATAGCGACACACGCGATTCTCTAATCCATCCACCACACCAAAGAAGAAAAAGCCCATCAATGCAATCACAACAATGCCTGACAGCATTTGCTCATAATCCATTTTAGACCAAGCACTCAAAATCAAGTACCCGACGCCATAAGTCGTATTATAGTTTTCCGCAAAGAACAAGGAGGCAAGCGAGATACCAATACTTACCCGCATGCTGGCAAACAATGCCGGCATGATTGC
This sequence comes from Enterococcus sp. RTP21361st1_A6_RTP21361_211029, assembly GCF_040910045.1. NCBI lineage: Bacteria > Bacillati > Bacillota > Bacilli > Lactobacillales > Enterococcaceae > Enterococcus > Enterococcus sp. RTP21361st1_A6_RTP21361_211029. The sequence goes on from NZ_JBDGBK010000015.1 coordinate 38,058, forward strand.
TGGCAAAATCAAGAAACGGATCTGATGCAGCGGGTTTTGCGTGTAATTTTGCATCACTTGAAAGTAAGTTGCTGGGATTTCTTTTACCCCATCTCGAATCGAAACCACAACTTGAATCACGATCACCGAAAAAATCAGGATCACCTTTGAAACATTCCCTAAACCAAAAAAAATCATGAAAACTGGTAGAAAAGCGACCTTTGGAATCGGATATAAGAAATAGAGCAGAGGATCAACGATTGCTGCTATTTTTGTTCTTCCGAGAAAAATCCCTAAAGGTATACCGATCAGCAACGCAAAAAATAGTGAGATCAGGACACGAATCACACTGGCCCCTGCATGTAACCCTAATTCTGCACGCAATTGCCAAAATCGTTGGAAAGTTTGATAAGGGTCCGGCAGCGAACGGTTATCCGCTAACAAGCTGATTCCCCACCATAACAATAAAAACGACAGTGCCCCCCACAAAAAAGAACGTCCGGCTTTCATCTGACTTCTCCTCTCATCTTCTTTTTCAATGCCAATGAAAAAGCATAAAAGTCCATCGTCTCACGGCGGTTAGCTTGGTGGAAAACTGGGTTTTTGATCTGATGTATTTGATGTTCTTGAACCAATAGGATCGTCTCGCCAAGGTAAGCCGCTTCTTCTGTATCATGGGTCACTACGACTAAACCGTTCGCAAGTCGTTGTTGCTCAGATAAAATCAGATTTTGCGTACGTTCTTTGGTTTCCTGATCCAAAGACGATGTCGGCTCATCTAACAGTAAAAATGCTGGACTGGTCACTAATCCTCTTGCCATTGCCACTCGCTGTTTTTGGCCGCCACTCAGTTGACTAGGGAAACGCGCTTTGAAAGAATCTAGTTCTAACGCTTGTAAGCACGTTTCGACTAACTTTTCTCTTTGGTTTTTGGGGACTTTTTGGATTTGAAGAGGCATTTCTACCGCTTGATAAACTGTCTGCCACGGAAACAGACGTAAGTCTTGAAAAACCAATTCGATCTCAGAAGGATGGCTATCGCCATAATCGATATGACCTGATTGCGGCAGCTGCCACCCTTTCAACAATGAGAGCAGGGTGCTTTTACCAACCCCTGATTTTCCCAAGACGACGTATGTATGGCCCTTATCTAAGGTTAAATCTAGATTGTTAAAGATTAAGCGATCTTGAAATGAAAATGCGACTGATTCTAAATGAATCGCCATAAATTGGCTCCTTCTTTCTAAAAAATTGTTGTTCCCTCTTTCACATTCTATGCTATACTGATTGTTGCGAAAAAAAATAGAAAGGGATGCATTTGATGTTCCGCACACTTGTGTTTCATGAAATACGACCAGACAATGAGTTAAGTGAGCAACCAAGACCAATCGAAGTTGCCGATGGCTATCAAGATGCTCTTCCATTGCCGTTATTCAATAGCTGTTCTCATTTTAAACAACAAATCGACTTTTTGAAAGCAGAAAAATATCATACCCTTACTTTGAAGGAAGTCAAAGACTACTATCTTCAAAAGAAAGCTTTACCAGAAAAAGCGGTTTTGTTGACGTTTGATGATTGCTACCAATCCATGAGGGAATATGCCTACCCGTTATTGAAAGAGGCCGGCTTCAAAGCGACCGCTTTTGTTGTCAGCGGTTGGTTGTTTGCTGAACCGAGCCCTTATAAGCCGGCTGTTTCCAAAACACTCAGTCGCTCGGAATTGAACGAAATGAGTGATGTTTTTGAATACGCCAATCATACGACTCACTTCCATGAACGAAAAGGAATGATGGGCCGCTCAATGTGGGAACCGGCTGAAAAATTTGCGGCTGATTTAGATTGCTGCAATCAAACTGTAGCGATACAAGATGTTTTTGCTTATCCCTTTGGTTTCTATGATCAACAGACGATCAAAACACTAGAAGCGAAAGGTTTTGTCTTGTCATTCACGACGATTCCAGGGTTCAACACCCTAGAAACCCCACGCATGGAACTACGAAGAGACATTATTCCCTTCTCATTGGATAAGACATCTTTTGAACAATTATTCAAAAAGACCCATTAAGAACATCCCTTCAAGGAATAAATAAGAAAGAGGAACGAAAAATGAAAAAAACGATTTTATTTACTTGCTTATCATTATTGGCTTTAGGAGTTGCTGCTTGCGGAAACAATTCAGATTCCACTTCAGAAACTAAGACAACTGACACCTCTGCGACAACTGCTGAAGTGACCGATCAAACGTTGAATGTGGGGATTTTACCAGCAGAATCTGCGATTCCAATTATTCTGGCCAAAGAAGAAGGCTATTTTAAAGATTTAGGTCTAAATGTAGAAATCAAATCTTTTACTTCTCCAAATGATCGCAATGTTGCCGTACAAGCCAAAGAATTGGACGCAACTATCAGTGATGTGATGACAGAAGCGACGTTTAAGCAAAATGGCATTGACATGACAATCACTTCGGACATTCTAGAAGACTTTAAAGTCTTAGCTTCGCCAAATTCAGGCATCTCTGAAATGAAAGGATTGGCTGATAAAAAAATTACCCTTGTACCGAACTTCATTTTAGAATACATCATGGACCAGTTTGCTGCTGAAAATGATTTTACTTATCAAATCGTTGACATTGCTTCTTTTGCGGCTCGTTCTGAGGCACTATTAAGCGATCAAGTTGATGGTGCTGTCTACACAGAACCGCAAGCGAGTATGTTAGCCGCTCAAGGTGCAATTGTTTTGGGCAGTTCCAAAGAAGCTGGCATCAAAGGTGGTACCTTGCAATTTATGACTGATGTGGTAAAAGATCGACCACAAGATGTTGCCGCATTTTATCAAGCTTACGATCAAGCCATCGATTATATGAACAGACACAAAGCTTCTGAATATGCTGATATCTTAGCCGACTATCAGTTCCCAGATGCCATGAGTACTTACTTAGATAGCCAAAAAGAAGACTATCCTTATGCTGCCAAAGTCCCACAGGACCAACTAGACAAAATCGTGGCTTGGACTAAAGACAAAGGACAAATTGATCAAGCTTACACTTATGATGAATTGACTGATTTTAGTTTCTTAGCGAACTAATTCCTGATCACTTATTACACAAAACCAATACTCGAATCCATCAAAGCCAGTGCTGTGATAGATTCGAGTGTTTTTTATCCAGCCATTATTTGACGGATGCTCGGTCACCGAGTATCATTCACTAAAGGGTTGTGAGCGATGAAAACTACTTTATCTGTTCGTTTCACTACATAAGAAAGGGAGAAAATATACCATGCCCAAAATTGATCTTTATTTACTGCAAAAGCCAGAAGAGACACAATTTTATGACTATTTACCTCAATCGGAGTCTTGGCACAGCGCCTATAAACAACTTCATGGTGAATCCTTGGTGATTCATTCTTCTGTTTTGACTGAAAGCATTCTGCCTTTCATTACTCACCCACTTGTATTGGAACTTCTAGAGCAAGAAGATCTCGCGTGCTTGCCTTTAGTTTTTGCAGAAAACAACCTTTATTGTAAGGGGCGTCTTCCTACGCTCACCGAATGGGAAGAATTGACACACGTTGGTATTTCGATTCAGGAATTAGATGAATCACCGAGCGCCACGAAAACAGCGGTCTATCATGATCTTATATGATGGGGAAAACTATCTGCTAAACTGTCGTTGGTAAGCCTTCTCCTGATGAAAGATTCGGTCTTTATAGCTATAAAAAACAACTATGAATGAGAGTGAAATTATGGAAACGATGACTTTTGAAGAATTAATCCAAATCAACTGTTTTTCTGAAGAAAAAGAAGAACGAAAGAAAGCAGCTGAATTATTAGAATATCGTTATGGCTGCGAGATTCGTTGTGGTGAGATGGACAAAAGTGTCCGCTTTGCTCACCATGCTCGCGGCTGTACGATCATTGCTGCGAAACTTTGCGCCAATGTTGTGATTTTCCAGAATGTAACGATTGGTTCAAATCAGCGGTTTAACCGGAAAAAGAATGCCTGGGAAAATCTGGGCACACCTATTTTAGCAGAAAATGTAATCGTTGCAGATGGTGCCAAAATTCTTGGCCCAGTCATCATCGGTGAAAAGTCTGTGATTGGAGCAGGCGCCATTATTACCAAAGACATTCCTGCCAATAGTGTAGCCTTTGGCGTCAATCAGTACAAACCAAAAAATCCCGACTTCGATCTTATCATCAATGACCAAAATATCCCTGGAGAAGAGATCATGCGGATCAACGCAGAACGCGTAGCCGCATTTAATCAGCAAAATCAACGCTAGCAGATCATCCGATTATCGCTAGCAAGACAACCAAGGAATTATAAACGATATGAGCAAACACAGACTCCCATGGATTTTTGTTGCGCAAATAGACGATTGTCAGCCAAAATCCAATAATAAAGTAAGGGTATAACAAAAAAATATTACCATTAGCATTAACAATATGGGCCCACGAAAACAACAAAAGACTGCACAATGTCGTAACAATTCTCAGCCATCTTTTTCTACCAGTATAAATAAGCGTATAGCGATAGAACATTTCTTCGAACAATGGGCCTACTACTAATGCCCCCAATAGTAAAGGAACGGTTCTCTGAGACGATGGATAATAAAAAGTCATTGATTGTTCACCTGGAAAGATAATCTGGTTGAAGAAAACCGTTGTTAAAAGAATCGCTACAAATGTCAGCAAGCCTATTTTTATCAATGAGAGAACCTTCAGTTCTTTTAAACGATCCAACAAATCCCTATAAAAAAGGATAACAAAGAAACAAAGCAACACTAGCTTGGCGCCCAACTCATGATAGCCCATTAAAAATTTCGCATAGGAAGAAGGAATTCCATGTATGGCTATTCCTTTCCAGATAACAAAAGCCAAAAGAAAAAGCAGTTTCTTCAAGTCTTCACCCCTTTTTGAGTAGTTTCACTAGAATTGCATGGTGCTTCGCTTCACAATTAACCTCTATCAGGATTCTTCTCGTTCCGTTCTTTCTCATGATTCTCTTTGGGTAGTTTTTAGATCATTCTCAGCATTTTTTTACTCACACTACAATTATACACTATGAAAAGGAATCAAAAAAACATTCATCCGAAAGAATGAATGTTAATCAGACATTTTTTTACTGAACAATGTCATTGACTGATTGGTTTTTTAGGAAGAACAGAAATGACCGTTCTCGCGACCAAGAGATAGCACCAGATAACAAGAATAAGCTAATGGCCGTTCCTTCCCTCACAACCAAAGGAAATGAAAAAGCTGTAGAAAGGCCGATTGAGATTATGACACACAGCACATCAACACTATACCGATATTGTTTGAAGGAAAAGCGACTTCTATCAGCCATCAGCTGACAAAAATTTTCAATAGGAAATTTCAAGTGATTGAGTCGCAACACTTGTCCCGTAGCGAGTCCTGAAATCAATGTCCCAATGATAAAACATGTGACTTGTGCCAAATAGTTTGGCACTATCAGTTTTGGCAGTAAGCCATATAAAATACCATTGACTAAATTGCCAAAGAAAAGCAATGCTGCCATCATAATCAAATAGTTGATCCATTTCCGATAACAGCTTTTTTGACTGTGGTCCAGAAACCAACAAGTGACTAAGAAGAGCAGATTGATGGCTGTCGTAATGGTTCCGACCTTGATACCTGTGATTGTGGATAGTGAGACATTCAATGAATTAAAGCTGCTTACACCAACAGCTGCTTTGATTGTCAAGCTGATCCCTAATGCGCTGATACCATAGAAAAACAGTGACCAAAAGAGGGTTCGTTTCATAAGAGATCTCCTTTCATTTGCTCCTCCTCCATTATGTGGTATGCTAAGAAAAACAACTAGGAGATTTCTCCTAGAAAGAGAGAAAAAATGAAACGAACCCTTTATCCTGTTGCCAAAAAGTTTCATCAATTGGACTTGCCTTTTTCCACTGGAACATTAGAACAGTCCTCTGTTTACGAGTTTTCTCACAACGAGATCATACAAGAAGAAGCCGGGACACTGACTCACTTGTACGTGATCCTTGAAGGAAAAGCAAAGATTATCAAGTCTCAAGCCAATGGCAAACGATCGATTTTACAATTTTTGCATTCCGGTGATTTCATCGGAGATCTGACCTTAGTGTCCGCTGAAAAAACGACCAAAGAAGTTTTAGCGATCGGTCCAACTGTTTGCTTGGCGCTTCCTATCGATCATGCCAAGCAAGTATTGATGCAAGACATTGATTTTGTCAAAATGATCAGTCAATATATTGGCGATAAATTAATTAGACGGATGGAACATTTCTCCATCAATCAGACTTACCAATTGAATTATCGTTTGGCGCTGCTGCTCTTGGAAGTAGCTGTAGCGGGAATTTATCAAGAAAAACTCACAGAAACAGCAGAATACCTTGGTGTCAGTTATCGGCACTTGACCTACACGTTAAAAACATTCAAAGAAAACGATTGTGTCTATCGTGAATCTAGGGGTTATCGCATCAATGAAGCAAACCTTAAGCAATTGATTCGATCGATGCAAAGCGAATAGACACGCTCTTTTCCTTCTATCACGCTTCTTTGCTGATTGCGCATGCTATTTGCTAATTTGAGAATGGCCACAGTTGAATAGCCAAACTGCCAGTCCCTGAGAAGACGATTTGGTCTTGCTCTTTTTGCGGATAAAGTCTGGAAGTAAAGGTATACTCTCCATTGTTTATGAACACTTCCATCGATGAAGTGTCCATAAACAGTTGGATCTGTCGTAATTCTGATAGTTGAATGCTTCTTTTTTTGCGTCCATAGCCGGAAGGCCCATGAGAAAGAGTAAAAATATGGCCATCATAAGAGAGAATCGTGTCTTGGCGCAAGAGAAGCTGCAGTTTTTTTGTCTGTTGGGTTAGCTCTACCTGCAGTTCGTAGACCTCTCCAGCTAATTTTGGAGCAGTAAAGCTATCCTTTAACTCGACATTCCAGAAGAAAGGCTTTCCACGTAATTTTTGATATTCTGGCAATGGTTGTTGGATCAATCGTTGCCCATTGAAACTCAGTTCTCGCGGCAATGTCGCCGCATGCTGCCATCCTCGAGTAACAGTGGGATTCGAGTATTCAGGACTTGTGTCCCCTAGTCCCATCCAGCCCCATAACAATCTGCGCCCTTTTTGATCCAAGAACGTTTGCGGAGCATAAAAATCAAACCCTCGATCCAATTCCACGAAATCCGATGTTGGCTTAAATTTCAAATTTTTCCAATCTACTTCCCCTAATAAGTAGCCAGACTGGTATAAATTATTGAAAGCATAAGCTTGCGGATCTACTCCCTGTGGTGAAAAAAGTAAAATATCTTGTCCGTCAAGTTGAAAGAAATCGGGACATTCCCACATATAACCAAGGGAATAATCATCCCCTAAAAATATCCCTTGATAGGTCCATTGTGAAAGATCCTCTGACTGATAGATCAAAATCTTTCCTTCACTTTCCCGAGTTCGAGCCCCTAAGATCATATAGTAACGGCCCTCTTTTTCAAATACTTTTGGATCACGGATATGATCGGTAAACCCTGCAGGATATGCTTCATGCGGGATCACTACTTCTTGTTTTTCAATCGAATATCCATCACTAATCACATGGACCGTATTTTGTTCTCTGCCACTAAAAGTATAATCATGGTCCCCTTCGTTTTTCACATTTCCTGTATAAAAGAAATGGATCTGATCATCCTTTACAATCGCACTGCCAGAAAATACACCATTTCGATCATACGAATGTTCTGGTGAAAGAAAAATTGCTTCTTCTTTGAAATCTACCAAATTGGTTGACGTTTTATGTCCCCAATGGGGTGCTTCTTTTCCTGCAGGATTTTGAGGAACATATTGATGGTAGAAATGATAAACCCCATTAAACTGACAAAGCCCATTGGGATCATTCATCCACCCAGTTTCCGGCATTAAATGAAAGTACAGTCGCCAGTTATCCTGAGCGATCTTTGCTTTTAGTTCCGATTGTTGTTCCAGCTCTTGCCAGGCTTCTTTTGCACACAAATCCATCCACCACTTTCTTCTCTACAATTTTTCCATTAATTCTCGGTTGCGCTTAACGTTTGAAGGTCATCCTCAATCGTTGTTTCTTCATTCAATTCATCGGAAATCTTTCTCCGCTGCAGTTGGACGCAGGCAAAGCCCACACTAAACGCAATGAGGATCACTGCAATGTATTTCAACATGGCGCCGAAATCTCCTGTATACAACAACAAACCAGGAATAAATGTAATGCCCATTCCTGTTGCTGCCAATTGAAAAACATACGTCATCAAGCCGCCGATGGCCCCCCCAACCATGCCAGAAGCAAAAATACGCAAGGACCGAAGATTGATCCCAAACAATAATGGTTCCGTGATCCCAAACAAGGTTGGTACAGCTGCACTAATGGCATTCGAGCGTTTGACTTTGTTTCGGTAAAGAAAAGCAGCTGCGATTGCTGCCCCAAATTGTCCTGCCATACTCGCTGTTCCTAGAACTTGCAAGACATTCTCTCCTGAAGTATTTAATAAACCAAGTTCGATGATGCTCAATGAATGATGCAAACCGGTGATAACAATCAATTGCTGAACCGCTGCATATAAGATATAGCCAATACCAAAAGGCGCTTGTACGAGGTAAACAATGCCGTTGATCACTGCTTTTTCTGCAACTTGCAAAATGGGACCTAATGCAAATAAAACTAATGTCAGCGTCACTACGATAGTCAGAAATGGGGTGACGACTAAATCCATCATTTGTGGAACAAATTTTCTAAATCCTTTTTCTAATTTGGAAACAAGCCAACCAACAATAATTGCGGGGAAAATCGAACCTTGATACCCTGAAATAGAAAGACCGAATAAATGAAGCGGCTGTGCATCGCCACTAGCAACTGCCCAAGCATTGGGTAACTGAGGAGCTACCATCATCAAACCAACAACGATCCCGATGATCGGATTACCGCCAAATTTTTTGGTGGCACTATAAGCAATCAATACAGGTAAGAAAGCAAAGGCTGTATCTGTCAGCATTTCAAAGAGCGCATACCAGTCCGCACTAAAAGGAACCCCTAATTCAACTAGCAGACCACGGATCCCCATCAAAAGTCCAGTTGTAACTAATGCCGGAATCAATGGCACCAACACATCAGAAAGAGTACGAACAACTTTCTGAACAGGCGTCAGATTGGAATAAACATCTTCTTTAAAGGCTGTCTGCTGCTCACCATCTTTACCCATTGTTTGAGCAAAAGCCTCATAAACTTCATTTACTTTTCCAGTCCCAAAAATAAACTGATGCTGTCCTGTATTAAAGAAATAACCTTTGCTTTCAGAAATGTTTTCTGCCTTCTTTTTGTCTAGCAACGCATCATTTTTCAAAATAATGCGTAGTCGAGTGGCACAATGCTCATAATTTTTAACGTTTTCCTTACCACCCACTGCTTGGAGCAACTGATCAATGATTTTCTGATCTTTCATTTTAATTTTCCTCCATTTCAACTCACTTTATTTTGTGGAACCGGTTCTACAAGAAGGATAACAGAAACCGTTTGCAAAATCAACCCGTTTTATCAAAAAAAGACTGTGACAAAGTCATCATCCAACAAGTTAAACCAAATCATATGCTATTGCGATAGATTCCTCGGACTTTTGCGACGAGGAGCCACTGCACCGCAGGAGCAATAATAGAGACTGTGACAAAGTCATCATCCAACAAGTTAAACCGAATCATATGCTATTGCGATAGATTCCTCGGACTTTTGCGACGAGGAGCCACTGCACCGCAGGAGCAATAATAGTTAAGGTTCGGATAGTGTTACTTGTCGGAGACTTATGGCACAGTCCCTTTCACGAATCATTATGGTATTTGTTCTATGGGAATCGTTGATTGTTTGATCACCAGTTGATTCGGTAACTTAATCAATTCTGGCACTTGAACTTTTTGGATCAACTTCTGGATCGTTTCCACCGCATCGACACCTAACTGGTGGTAAGGATAGTGAGTGGTCGTGATCGTCGGAAAGACATAATCCGTCGAATCATATCCACCGAAGCCGCTAAGGGAGAAATCCTCCGGCACTCGCAAGCCTAACTCATGCGCGGCTTTCAATACGGCAACAGCAATGTTGTCTGTGGCACAGGCTAAATAGGTCGCTTGATTCTCTTTTAGAAATAAGCGAGCTTTTTGATAGGTTTCACTTCTGGAAAAAGACGTTTCGATGAAAGATAATTTGGTCCCTTCCATTTGAGCGATCACATCCGTAAAGCCTTTTTTTCTCAAGATCCCTACTGCTTCGTCTTTTTCAGTCACTCCGATAAACAAAAAAGACCGATGGCCGAGTTCAATTGCATACTCTGCCAGTTTCTCTCCCGCACGATAATCATCATGGACAATCGAATGGACTCCTTGTAAGTGTTGACCCAACATCAGTACAGGAACGGTCAATTGCTGCAAGACTTGTGCTAGCTCACTCGTGATCTCTCTAGCCAGCATAATGATACCAGCAACCTTTTGCTTGACCAGCATCTCAATATTTTCTAATTCGCGTTCTTCATTTTGATTAGAATTCGTGATTAACAATTGATACCCATTCTTTCGAGCTGTTTCATCGATCCCTTCTAACACACTGTTGGTGGAAGGAGAATCCAGCCTAGGAATGATCACTCCCAACAGTTTTGTGTCTTGTGCTTTTAAACTGCGGGCAAACGTATTGGGCCGATAGCCGGTCTCTTCAATAATTGCATCAATTTTTTTACGTGTTTGCTCGCTAACATAGCCATTATTCAAATAGCGGGAAACGGTGCTTTTCGCAACGCCTGCTTTTTCAGCGATATCTTTAATCGTTACCGTTACCATAGTCACCCTACTTTGCTTTTTCTTTTATTATACCAAGAACTGAAACAAAAATAAGCACTGATTCTCTTTCGGATGCCATTCACTTCATCAAAAGATAGGAAGCCACAAAAAAAGATGCTTGCTACTCATGAAAGAGCTAGCAAGCATCCGTTTATTTCTCGTGATCAAACGTTCAAGATCCAC